>NZ_JBFUJG010000024.1:0-65202 GCF_056401495.1 Mucilaginibacter sp. P4_E8 | reverse complement strand
CGCCTATATCATCCGCTGCGATGATTTTGTGAAAGATGCTGATGGCAATGTAACCGAGATCCACTGTACCTATCTCCCTGAGTCAAAATCAGGCCACGATACCAGCGGAATCAATGTAAAAGGTACTATTCACTGGGTAAGCGTACCGCACGCTAAAACTGCCGAGGTAAGACTATATGACCGCCTGTTTCAGGTGGAAGATCCATCAAACGAAGATGGTGATTTTAAAGATTACCTGAACCCTAACAGTCTGCACGTACTGCCAACCGCCTATATTGAACCCGACCTGATCAATGCCACCCCAGGCAAACCGGTTCAGTTTATGCGTAAAGGATATTTCACACTTGATAAATATTCAACCGAAGATAAGTTGGTGTTTAATAGAACGGTGACGCTGAAGGATGGCTGGGTGAAGAAGTAGTTCAGTTGCCTGTTGCGAGGATCGAGTGTCGGGTATCGATAACCCTGATTTAAACATATAGAAAAAGCCTTTCTCCACAAAAGAGGAAGGCTTTTTCTATATATCAGATAAATAAATCCCGATCCATACCCCCAAAACAGGCAACCCGATCCCCGCAACAGAAACCTAATACTTCCTGTACACATTATACAAAATATTCAGGTCCAATTGGGTCATGGTTGGCGTGTCGTCGGTTTGTACGAAGTGGCGTTTGAAAGCTGTTATAGCAGCGGGCAGGTTGCTGGTATCATAGCCGATGAGTTTTAGTGCCGTGGCATAGTCGAAATTATCGGGTGGAAGCTCCAGCAGTTCGTCGCTCCAGTAGCCAAAACCTTTTTGGGCCAGCAGTTTCCAGGGGAAGAATGGTCCCGGGTCGGGTTTGCGGAGGGGGGCAATATCCTGGTGACCTATAAAATTGGCCGTGGGTATATTATAAACCTTTTTAAGCTGCGTGAGCAGTGCCAGCAAACTTTTCACCTGTACCTCAGTAAAAGGCTCATTACCGTTATTGTCAATCTCGATACCGATAGAGCAGCTGTTCATATCGCTGATACTGCCCCATTTGCTGATGCCCGCGTGCCAGGCCCGCAGATAATCGTTCAGCATGTGGAACACCTTACCGTCTTTTGCTACCACGTAATGGGCGCTCACCTGCGGCCTTACCAGGGTGAAAGTTTTAAGCGTTTGCTGTATAGAATCCTGCGCGGTAAAGTGGATGATCACATAATTAGGCTTGCGCAGGTTAAAGTTCACTGTACCCACCCATTCACTGGGCACGACGGCACCGGCACTATCTACCAGCGTGGCGGGTTGCGCCTGTTTAATAACTTTCACCACCGAATCGGTTTGGTGTTTGTACACTTTGTTGGTTAAGGCGTATGGCCCCTTAGGAGAGCAGGAACTAAGGGCGGCAAAAGCGGATATTAAAAGTAGTATGTAATAGTTGTTTTTCATTAGGATAATATACGTGTTGCTAAAGTAAGCAAATAATACACTAAGTAAAAGCCTATGCGCGGGGTGTTCATATGTACACCCGTGAACGCTCATGAACACCATATTTTGTCTGATAATCAGCAAATTGCGTTTTTGGAGTGAAATTTAGTTTGAAAAATGCTGAACGGGATGAACGCTATTAAAATGCTACCAATTGCTCCAGATTATACGAAAATTTACACTTTCATCTGTATAAATCATGCTTTCAAACTCATGCCAGGTAGGGTCTGTATCAGGGTTGAATGTTTCCGGCCTTAAGTCAGGCAGGTTCCATTGATCAGCATAGAACCATGTTTCATCAATAAGTTTTGATTGAATGAGCTTAGATAGTTCTGTTAAGCTAATGTTGGTTGGATTAATGAAAATAACAGAATTGTACTTTTTATAATTACCGCCATCGCGATAAAGGTAGTTAAATTGAATGTTTGCCATTTGGCAATTTAGTTGGATGGTGGTGGTTTGGCAATCGGATATAAGTGAATTTTATCCTATCGCAAGTTTTCCACTTTCTTTCCATATATATGCAGGCATCGGTTCATTCAATTGCCATTCAATATTCATGGGTTTTGACCCACTCGATTTAATATAGTTTGCCTCACCCAAAAAAACATAGGGTATGGTAAAACCAAATTCATCATCATTTTGCTCACGTACAAAAAGTAAAATTCTTTTATGTTGTTTGTTATGGTTTATGTACGATAGCCCTTTGGCTGATTCTGGAGTTGTTGCATTTTGCGATTGCCAATGAAATAAATACTCATTGATAGCATAATCATCATATAAAGTAGATGGCGAATATTCCTTCTCTGATTTTTTAAGCGTTACAAACAGTGATTCAATATTTAGATCTTTATTAGCTGCTACCCCTTCCCTATTTGAAGATGCTTTATCAAATTTATGAAGTCCGGTTGCAACCAATATTTCACTTCTGTTATATCGGCTGTGAACCTTTAGAGGTAAAGAGAAATTTAGATTGATGCCCTTTTCGATGAAGTCAACTTTTGAAATTAAGTAATCCATCACCTCTAATAATTCAGATACCATTACGGGATTTTTTGAAATCTGATTGATGCTATCTTTTAGTGACATAAACCCTAATTGCGGACCAGCCTTTTGCCAAACATCGTAGTGGAACATTAAAAGCATCTGGTTCTGCTCGTCGCTTAATGAGTTTGTATTGAAACCACCTTCAATTAAATCTCTTAAAAACTTAAGATAGCTTATTGAGTTACACCTTAACAGCCGTTTTATACATCCTGTAATTTCAGCCTCATTGGGCTCTACAAAATTTTCTATTACCCCAGCCTCAACACAAAGTCTCCTCCAGTTATCTTTTTTAYAAATCAATTGAGATTCAATATGTTGAAACTCAATAAAGTTTTTTAAAGTTAATGATAGGGTTGTTTGATGCTTGAAGTTCTGAATTTTAACAATCAGTTGCCTTCTATTAAATCCAATTGCGGCCTTAATATTTCTAAGGATTACTTCTTTCGCTTTCTTTTCTAAAACGATAGAACATCCTAAAGGTAGATGGGGAAATTCATCTTCAATTTCTTTAATTATTGAGGTCTGTGTTTTGCCAACTAATGCTCTAAACTTATGTTCAAAATCATATTCAGGACGAGCATTGCCTACAAAATCTAAAACGGTTAAACAGTCTTTGTTTGGAGCGAGACGAAGCCCACGACCAAGTTGTTGCAGAAATATGGTTAAGCTTTCAGTTGGCCTAAGAAATAATACGGTATCTATTTCTGGAATATCAACCCCCTCGTTAAAAATGTCTCTTACAAAAAGGTAGTTAATTTCTTTATTGCGTAATTTTTCCCTTATTTCTGAACGACTATTCGAGTTGTCACTTGTTAAGTAATCTGCTTTTAATCCAGCCAAAGTAAACTTCTCGGCCATATACCGCGCATGATCCATGCTTACGCAAAATCCTAATGCCCTTACATCATGTACATTTGTTAGATATTTATCGCAGTTACTTAAAATATCACCAACTCGTCTATCATCCTCAGTATACAACTTCGTTAATTCATTAATCTCATACCTTCCATTTTTCCATGATAGTTTTGATAAGTCAACACTATCAGATAATGCAAAGTATTGAAAAGGTGATAATAGTTTTCTATTGAGTGCTTCTGGTAATCTAATTTCGGCCGCAATTACACCACTAAAATCTTTTAAGATGTCTTCACCGTCGCTCCTTTCGGGTGTTGCCGTTAAACCAAGTAAAACTTTAGGGTTAAATTGTGCAAGAATAGGCCGATAGCTTGATGCTGCTATATGATGAACTTCATCAATAATTATAAAATCATAAAAGCTTGGTGAAAGCGACATTCTATTTCTCTGATTCGCCAAGGTTTGAACAGAAGCAAATACAAATTCATAATTATCTGGTTCCTGACCGTCTATCCAAAGTTCACCAAAGTTTGCATTTTTTAATACGTGCTGAAAAGTTCGTTGAGCTTGTTCAAGTATTTCCTTTCTATGTGCTACAAATAAAAGTCGGGCGCGCGGATTATTGTTTTTGAAATCCCTGTAGTCAAAAGAGGATATAACCGTTTTGCCAGTACCTGTTGCGGCTACAACAAGATTTTTATATCGGTTATGTATAATCCTTTCAGATTGTAATTTCTCTAAAATCTCTTCTTGACTTGGAAATGGTTTTAAATCAAAAAAACTGGTTGTAATTGTCTTGTCATAGGACCTCTGTTGCTTTAACGCATTGGTAAGTCGTAATTTATCTTTTCCAAATTCATATTTTTCAAAGTCTTTGTCTACCCAGTAAGTTTCAAATGTCTTTTTAAACTTCTCAATAATATGATTGATTTCTTTGGATGTCACCTTTAAATTCCACTCTAAACCATTTGTTAATGCCGACCTTGACATATTTGAAGAACCAATATATCCAGTATTAAAACCTGTATTTCTTAAAAACAAATATGCTTTGGCATGTAATCGCTCATGTTCAACATTATAGGAAACTTTAATGTCTGTGTTTTTTAAACTTGAGAGAAATTCGACGGCTTTTATATCAGTAGCGCCCATATAAGACGTAGTAATAATACGTAGTTTTTTGCCGCTATTTGTAAACTCTATTAGTTCATTTTCAAATATTCGAATACCAGAAAACTTAATAAATGAGACCAACCAACAAATCTCATCTGATGAACGGATTTCTTTTTTTATTTCACTCTCAAGTGAAATTCCCACATTATTTCCTGTGAAAAGCTCACTTTGGCTTAATCGGGTATAGGGAGTAATTTCCTTGATTCGATTGTTAAAATCAGCAAATGGAGAGTCTAATTTAGAAAATATAGCATCTAATATTTTACCTTCATTATCAATTAAATTGTCTGAAAGATTAATGCCTGGTAGTTCATTTATTAATAGCTGAATGATTTTGTTAGATAGCTCAATTTGTTTAATCGTTTTATCATCATCCTTTATTTCATTCAAGGCATATTTTATAGTTTCAGCCAAATAAAGACTTAAATATCTTGAGGCTTCCTCTTTATCTAACTGGGTACTTTTAATAAAAAAAGCATCTCTGTTTAATAGATCTAACTTGTTAGCTATAAGTTTATTGATAAGCTGCTCATAGAGCCCCAATTCAAATACTGGCATTTATAAGGTTTAAGTAATATTTAACAATTGGAATATCGGCATCAGCCCAATCCAAAGCTAACAATTCATTTTTATGCAGCCATTTAAAATCAGCATGTTCTTTTAATATAATATCACCTTTTACATGACCACATATAAAAGGCATAAGTTTTATGGTAATATTGGGGTATGAGTGAGTATTTGGCGGCAATGCTTTTATAATTTGAATTTCAATATTAAGCTCCTCCTTAATTTCTCTAATTAAACAAGCTTCGGGTGTTTCATTGGCTTCAATTTTTCCTCCTGGAAACTCCCATTTTAAGGGCAAATTCATATTGTTACTACGCTGGGCAGCCAGTATTCGCTCTTCATTGTTAATTATAAGGGCACATGTAACTTTTATCACAACCCTAAAATAATATTTTAAGATTAAAGTGACTCAATTATTATCCCACGCTACAACAAGGGGGACCCTTACGGCAGTAATAGAATATACACAGTTCGCTATCGCATCATAACATAAAACTTCCCCTACCTCACATTCGCAAAAGTATCCCCTTGCTTAACATCACCGGTTTCATAGCCTTTTTTAAACCAGTACATGCGCTGGGCGCTGGTGCCGTGGGTAAAGCTGTCGGGTTCAACATGGCCGCTGGTTTGTTTTTGCAGGCGGTCGTCGCCAATGGCATTGGCAGCGTTCAGGGCTTCTTCAATATCGCCCGGTTCTATCACTTTTTTAATGCTTTGTTCGTAGTGCGCCCATACGCCGGCGTAAAAATCGGCCTGCAGTTCCAGTTTAACAGATAGCTTGTTGTATTGCCTTTTGCTGAGGCGGCTGCGGGCTTCGTCCATTTTGGCCGAGACACCCAGCAGCTTTTGCACATGGTGACCAACCTCATGCGCAATCACATAGGCCTGGGCAAAATCGCCGGCGGCGCCAAAACGGTTCTGCAGTTCGTCATAAAAAGAAAGATCAATATACACCTTCTCATCCCCCGGACAATAGAACGGCCCCGTGGCCGAGCTGGCGTTACCACAACCAGATTGGATATAATCGGTAAACAGTACCAGTTTTGGCTTCTGGTAGGTTTTGCCCATTTCATTAAAAAGCTTGTTCCATATATCCTCGGTATCGGCCAGTACCACGCGAACAAATTGCTTTGGTTTATCTTCGGGCGCTTTCGGCTCATTGGCCTGCTGCTCTGTTTGCACCTGGCTGCTGTCGCTTACCTGGTTAAGCAGTTGCGAGGGATCAATCCCCGTAAAATAATAAATAGCCAGCGCAATAATGCCCACAATACCTCCGCCCAGCGCAAAGCGGCCTCCGCCGCCTCCGCGGTTATCCTCTACATTATCGCTTTCGCGCCTCCCAAACCATTGCATGTTGATGTAATTAATTGATTATTAAACATAATTGCCCGGGCGATTGTTTGAGCCTTCTCCATGCTATCCATCACGTAATCGGTTTTAGTTCCCCTCTTGAGAGGGGGCGCGTAGGAATCGAGGGCGGCAGGGGTGTGTTTATACGTGCGATGAAAAGGACACACCCTTCCACCCCTCTCAAGAGGGGAATCGCACAATCCTCCGCTTCTTACGTCATTTCCCCTTCAGAGTTTCCCCGATTTTATCACTCAGAATAACAATTTAATATTCCCAAACCCTCTTTCCGGCAAAGCCGAAGAGCGGGTCGACGAGCACAGCGATGTCGGGGTGAGTCTACTCTGCACTGTTCGCTAAACCCCTCCCTGCCATTGCGCACAACCAACCGCACCCCTCCCGTCGGGAGGGAATAAAACCCTTTATTTAAAGCCCTCTCCTCTGGAGAGGGTTGGATGAGGTCTTTTTTAAATAATCTACTAAATTAGTAGATTATTTTTCTACCTTAGTAATTATTATGAAATCACATAGGGGTAAAGCTTTAATATGTTGTAATAGCTGTATATAAGAATCATACAGTTGTTTACGCTATTAAAAATTTTACCACCATGATACCCGCATTATTAATCTGGCTCTTTAAAAAATACCTGGCCCCTGCCCTAAGGGATAAAAACATTTCCGCATTAACCTTTATTAACCCGTTAAAAAAAGTGGCCACCCTGCTGGCGTTGCTTTGCTTTTCATCAGGGTTGATGGCGCAGGAACAGATGGTTAAATACAATGTTTTGCACAGCGGCAAAGTGGTTGGCCGCATGGATCTGTACCAGAAACGCACAGGCGATGACCTGTATCTTAAAATGACATCCGAAGTGAAAATGCGCTTTATTATGAGCATTAAGGTTGATATTCATGAAGAGTCGCTTTTTCAAAATGGCAAGCTCATCAGCTCGCGGGTTTGCCGCAACGTTAATGGCAAGGAAAAGGCCAACCGCCAAACCAAAGCCTGCGGCGATTGCTATCAAACCCTGGCCGAAGGTAAAAGCGGGCAGCTGAATCAAAAGCATATCAGCCAAAATCTGATGTTGTTATATTGCCGGGAGCCTGATGATAACGCGCAGGTTTACTCCGATAATTTTCAGCAGTTTTTGCAGGTAAAACAAGTTTCGCCGCACGTGTACCGCATTGATCTGCCCGATGGTAATTATAATTATTACTCGTACACCAATGGGGTTTGTAGCAAGGTTGATATCCACCACTCGTTTTATACCATTCAAATTCAGTTGGCCTAACCTGTTGCTTTTCACGCTCCCTTCATGAATATGACCGCCAAACAAGCTATCTTTAGCGCAAACTTTCACCCGTTTAAAGTGGAATATAGCGATAGTACGGTCATCAGTTTATTAAAACAAGGCGGCGAAAAGGCATTTGAATGGTTATTTAAAGCGCATTTTAAAAGCCTGCACGCCTATGCCTATACTTTTTTAAAGGATGATGAAATGGCCGAAGAGATTGTTCAGAATGTATTTTGCCGCATCTGGGAAAAGCGCGAACAGCTAAAAACAGATGGTTCGCTTAAAGCTTACCTGTACCGTGCCGTGCATAACGAAAGCCTTAACTATTTAAAACATCAAAAGGTAAAGGCATCCTTCGGGGTATATTATGCCGGGCAATTGCAGCAGGACGAGGAGGAACAGGCATCAAAAAAAGTGCTGACCGCCGAGCTGCAGCAACGTATTGATACCGCTATGAGCGAGCTGCCGCAGCAATGCCGCACTATTTTTCAGCTGAGCAGGTTTGAGCAGCTTAAATACCAGCAAATTGCCGACCACATGGGACTTTCCATAAAAACGGTAGAGAACCAGATGGGTAAGGCCCTGCGGGTGATGCGCCAGAAACTGGCGGAATTTTTACCGATTATTTTACTTTTATTAATGAAATGGTAGCATTATGAGTAATGCCAATATAAATATAGTTGATGATGTGCTGGTAAAATACCTGGCAGGCGAAGCTACGCCGGCCGAGATTTCGCTGGTTGAGGGATGGATTGCTGCCAGTGAAACCAACCGTAAGCTTTTTAATGATTTTAAGCTGATATGGGACCAAAGCCCGGTAACCGAAAGAAATGTGGATAAAGATGATGCTTTTATTCGCCTGCAAAACCGCATTAAAAACGCTCCGGCGGCACCGCGCAAAGCTGTTATCAAAAAATTAAACCGCTCCCAGTGGATAGGTTTGGCGGCATCAGTAATTTTAATATGCACGGTGCTTTGGTTAACCTTTAATCACACCTATGATAACGGCTCGGTTTCGTTTGTGAGGATTGATAGCAAGAACAAGGTACATATCCAAACCCTGCCCGATGGATCGGTTATTACATTGAACACCCGTTCAACCATTATTTATCCGGGCAAGTTTACCGGCAACATCCGGCCGGTGAGCCTATTAGGTGAGGCTTTTTTTAAAGTTACGCCCAATAAAACAAAACCTTTTATAATTAAAGTGAACGATGTAACGGTTAAGGTGGTTGGAACGTCATTCAATATAAAGAGCCGGAACGGCAAAACCGAGGTGATTGTAGAAACTGGTATTGTAAAAGTGAGCAAAAAACAAAACAGCGTTGACCTTAACCCCGGCGAGCGCGTAACCATTACCAAAACAAAGGGTCTACTAAAGGAAACCAGTAATAACAAGCTGTATAACTATTATATAACCCGGCAATTGGTTTGCGATAAAACGCCATTGCCCGAGGTAGTACAGGCCCTTAACGAGATATTTGGAGCGCATATTATTATAGCCAATAAATCATTGGAGCGTTTGCCTATTACCACTACTTTCCGGGGCCAGTCGCTTGATGAAATATTGGGGGTCATTTCCGAAACGTTTAAGATCACAGTGGTTCATAAAAACCGGCAGATCATTCTTAAATAACATTATCTACCATAAATAACAATGGGTTGTTTACGCGGTTATATTCTTTCGGCTATGATGCTTATAGCGCTCCCGGTAATTTGCCGGGGAACCACTGTCGAATCTATTCTGGCCAAAAACATATCGGTGCACGTAAACAATATGCGCCTGGGAACGGTGCTAAAAACCATTGAACAAAAAGGCAATTTCACTTTCTCGTACAACAGCAACATTGTAAAAACCGATAGCCTGGTAACGGTTAATGCCGACAACTGGACCATTAAGGAAGTGCTTGACCATATGCTCATGAACCGTTTTGAGTATAAAGAAACGCACAACTTCGTAATCCTGCGCTATGCCCCGCTACAGCTATCATTAACCACCGAAAAGGCCGCTGCCGAAGATGATGAATACAGCATCAGTGGTTTTGTGACCGATGAGCAAAGCGGCAAAAGACTGGAGAACGCCAGTGTATATGACCGCGTTCTGCTGCAATCAACCCTCACCGATAAAGACGGGCATTTTGAGCTCCATCTTAAAAACAATGGTCAGCCGGTTACTTTAACCATCAGCAAGGAGTTTTATAAAGATACCACCATTACTTTTTTGGCCGGGGTAACCGTAAACCCCAACACCGGTAAATCCAAAAGCCTGATCGATTATGTGATCAGCGGCGATAGTGACGGTATTGAGAACACTTCATTAGGGCGACTTTTCATATCAACCAAACAACAAATACAAGCAGCCAACCTGCATGGCCTCATCGCGCAGGCCCCGTTCCAGGCATCGGCCATACCAGGGGTAAGTACCCATGCCGAATTTAGTGGGCAGGTGGTTAACACGGTTTCATTAAACGCCGTAGGCGGTTACAATGCCGGGGTTGATGGCTTTGAGCTTGGCCTGATATTTAATTTAGATAAAGGCGATGTGGGCGCTGTACAAATAGCCGGGGCATTCAATGTGGTGGGCGGCAATGTTAACGGCATACAGTTGGGCGGCCTGTACAACAATGTGCTGGGCAGCGTTAGGGGTATACAGCTATCCCTTTTGCACAACAGCGTAAAGCGCGATCTTAACGGCTTACAAATATCCGGATTATATAATCATACCCGTGGTAATGTTAGGGGAATACAACTTGGAGCTTTAGGCAATATAGCCGGTCAAAAGTTTAGCGGCATACAACTGGCCGGGCTTTTTAACTATGCCCGCAACCTGCGCGGTATACAACTGGGCCTTGTAAACATTGCCGATACCTCATCGGGCTATAGCATAGGTTTAATAAACATTGTACGTTATGGGTATCATAAGCTGGCCCTATCCGTCAACGAAACCCTGGATGCCAACGTGGCCCTTAAAACGGGCAGTAAAAACTTTTACACCATTTGGCGGGGAGGTATGCGTTTTAACGATAACAGCAAACTGTATGGCTTTGGCTTTGGTTTTGGCAGGGAACTGGGCCTGGGCAAGCGCCTCGCTATCAATCCCGAATTAACCCAGCAATATATTTACCAGGGCAACTGGACAAGGACCAATCAATTGAGCCGAATTGATGCCGGGTTAACTTATAAGTTTGGAAAAAATTTCTCCATAAATGCAGGTCCGTCGTTAAACATTTTTTATTCAGATCAGCGCAGTCAGGTTAATGGTTATGCTTATGTTCGGGATCTGCATCATAGTTTTATCAATGGCAGTAATAGCTGGAGCGGCTGGGTTGGGTGGAGTGTGGGGATTAGTTTCTTTTGATGCATGATTGTTTGTTTTCTCACAGGGATTAAAAAAAGATTAGCTGTCGCTTGGCTCTTGCTCATAGGTATTGGAAAGGAATAAGAAGGAAAGCGGAGGTTGTGCGATTCCTTCCTTGGGGAAGGTGCAGGTAGGGGTTTATTCGCTATAGGATATTTCAATCGCTCGAAGAAACCCCTCCCTTCCATTACACAATCCACCGCACCCCTCCCGTGGGGAGGGAATAAGTGCGGAGATTATAATCTTCTCAACACATGTGAGTCGAACGACGGCGTGGGGTTGTTAACAGCCAAACAAAAAACCCGGCTATATGGCCGGGTTTTTCTTATCAATCACTTTATTATAAAATTTGCTTATTGCACCTGGAACATGTTGTTAAAGTTTGTTCCGTCTGGGTAATAACCTGAAATTACCAGGTTACCGTTGCGCAGGTTGGTGATGGCCTTATCAATATCGGCCACACTGTTTATTGGCGATTTATTAATACTGGTTATAATTGAACCAACCGGAATCTCAAAGTTATCAAACACGCGGCCCGGACGAACCTGGGTTACCTTAACGCCTGAGCTCACATGGAACTTAGCTTTTTCGGCCGGGGTTAACGGCGAGAAGCTTGCACCCAGCCTGTTAAACAGTTCCTCGGCCGATTTTGAAACAGCCGCGGTACGGGTTGATGGAGCGGCATCTGCCTTAAGCGTTACTTCAAAGTTTTTCTCCTTACCATCACGCAATACGGTCATGTTTATTTTATCGCCGGGCTGTAAACGACCCACGCGTTCCTGCAGATCTGATGATTCATATACAGGTACACCCTCAACTTTTTCAATGATATCACCTTTTTGAATACCGGCCTGCTGAGCGCCACCGCCAGCTACAAGGTCATTCACATATAAACCGTTTGAATTGTTGATGCCCAATTGTTGTGCAACATCAGGATTTAACTCAGTAAAGCTTACACCAACAAAGCCACGTTTTACAGTACCATACTTTTTAATATCGTTCAATACTTTTTTGGCCAGGTTAACGGGTATAGCAAAGCCATAACCCTCGTATGACCCAGTGTGCGATGCTATTGCCGCGTTGATACCAACCAGTTCACCTTTGGTGTTTACCAGGGCGCCACCACTGTTACCTGGGTTAATGGCTGCATCGGTTTGAATAAATGATTCAATGGCCTTGTTTAGCTTTGGTGTTGATTGCTGGCTACGTGTACGGCCAAACGGGTTATCGTCCTCGCTATCATTGCTGCCAATAATACCAATATTACGGCCTTTGGCACTTACAATACCCGCGGTTACGGTTGAATTTAAATTAAAAGGATTACCAACCGCCAACACCCATTCTCCTACACGAACCTCGTCAGAGTTACCTAATTTTACTATTGGCAGGTTTGTAGCGCTAACCTTGATCAGCGCCAGGTCGGTGCTTGGATCGGTACCGATCACCTTAGCATCAAAGGTGCGGTGATCATTGGTAGCTACTGTAATTTTATCGGCTTTATCAACCACGTGATTATTGGTTACAATATAGCCATCGGTCGAAATAATGACGCCAGAGCCAGATGCCTGCTGTGGTCCACGCTGAGGCATACGCTGGCCAAACATATCGCCAAACATTTGCTCTAACTGGTCCTGTCCGCTACCACCCGACTTGCTGCTGTAACTTGTACGAATATGCACGACTGCGGGGGTTACCGCCGCTGCTGCTTCTGTAAAATCAAGCGACCCGGTTGACGATACAACAGGAGCAGTTTTATTACTGGTAAAATAAACCTTTTGCTTTTCTTCAAAGCTCATATTATCGGCATATTTACTTTCAATTACCTTATATGCACCCAAAGCCAGTGCACCTCCTACAAAAGCGGTTAATAGTGTTAAACCTATCTTTTTCATTTATATTTGCCTTTCTTTATTACGTTTATAATTATGCTTATATAATTTAACAACTCAAATTTAATACCATATAGACGATAATATCAACGATAAGTTATTACATTTTTTGTTAAAATTTGTTAAATTAAAATTACACTGTTACGATGGTTGTTATCCCAGCTTAGGTTAACGCTAAGTAGCTGATATTAAATGACATTATTGTGAAGATACGATTTTATAAATACCAGGGCGCCGGCAATGATTTTATACTGGTTGATAACCGCGAAAATAAGATAGATCATACCAATCCTATGCTTATTTCGTCCCTGTGCGACCGTCGTTTTGGTATAGGCGGCGACGGGATGATGTTTCTGCAAAATAAAGAGGGCTTTGATTTTGAGATGGTTTATTACAATGCCGACGGACAGCCCAGCAGTATGTGCGGCAATGGCGGCAGGTGCATTGTAGCCTTCGCTAAGTTTTTAGGAATCATTAAAACCGATACTGAATTTTTGGCGGTTGATGGCCCGCACCATGCCAAAATTACCGATAGTGGCGATTGGGTGAGCCTGCAAATGATTGATGTAGCCCAAATTAATACCGATAAGGACGCTTATGTGCTCAATACGGGATCGCCCCATTATGTAAAGCAGGTGGATGATCTGAAACACCGCAACGTATATCAGGAGGGTAAAACCATTCGCAATAATGCAACCTACCGCGAAAAAGGTATTAATGTAAATTTTGTTGAACCAACCGATGACGGCTATTTTGTACGCACCTTTGAACGCGGCGTAGAAGACGAAACCTTTGCCTGCGGAACAGGCGTTACCGCCGTTGCTCTTGCTATGGCCAGCCATAAACAACAAACCGGGCATATCACCACCCCCATTAAAGTTTTAGGAGGCAACCTCAACATCCGCTTTAATTACGATGGCAAAGTATTTACCGATATTTTTTTAGAAGGCCCGGCTGTGCAGGTGTTTAGCGGCGAGGTGGACAGCCCCCCAACCCCCTAAAGGGAGAGCTTTTTGCCATTAACCCCCACCTGTCATGCCGAATTTATTTCGGCATCCCACATGTAAGGTTATTCAATAGCAGTTAAACTGTTCCTGAGAGATCCTGAACAAGTTCAGGATGACAACACATGATATATTGGGCCTAAAAAAATAAAAGCCCCCCAGACTTGCTCCGGGGGACTTTCAACCTAAACCTTATCACAATTAAACCGGTAAGTTTACCAGTTCATGTATGTTAATACAATTACTATACCAAAATTGCTTATCGTGTTGAATTTATGGCCTATATCATTACAGATATAGGAAGAGCGCATAAAAACTGACTCTTAAATTATATAAAAAACCGACGATTGACTAATTGTATAGGCAATTGTCGGTTTTGGCATACACCTGTGTACAAAACTTATATTTGCTTTGCGGTTTTCTTTCTGCGCAAATAGGAATCTGTTAAAAACAAGGCAAGTACTACATCAAATATTAAAAACCATTTTAAAAATGGTCCGCTTAAAAGGCTATTAGTACTGGGCAGTTTAACGCTGGCCGGCAGCTTAATATCAGTAACACTAACATTAATGCCTGAAATATTTGTGTTGGCAAATGCAAACACCAACAAGGCCAGTATAGTGAACGCAAAGAAAACAGATATGCCCAAAATGATACGCTTATCAATAGCCGCCTTAAGGGGCTTCATGGCATTTTCGGTGCGTATGGCTTCCATAACATTATAAGTAAAGGCCATAGGCGGCTCATCAAGTTCCATAGTTGCAAACTCCTGGTTAAGCGCCAGCAGTTCCTGATACTTTTTGGCATACACCTCATCCTGCTCAATAAGCCTGGCAATGGCATCCTGCTCAGCCGGAGTGCAGGTTCCATCAATATAGTTCCAGAGTTTTTCTTCAATCGTGTTCATATCAGTTCTTTCACCTCTTGCTTTAAATTGCGCTCCAGCTTTTCTTTTAAACGCTGGCGTGCCCTAAATAGTTTAACCTTAACCGTATTAGCCTCCATACCCAATGCCTGGCCAATTTCTTCTAATGATTGCTCGCCTTTATAAAACAAGGTAATAATGGTAGCATCATCGGGCAGCAGTTGTTCAATAGCCTGGTTAAGGTAAAACGACCTTGATTTATTTTCTACATTATCCGTATCATAGCCCGATTCATGGTTTTCAACCTGTATATAGGTGTTTTCGTCGTCTATCGAATCGGTTGCTACGCGTTTTTTTCTTAAAAATGTCATTGCTGTAGTATAAACTATACTATACAGCCATGTACTAAATTTTGACTGTCCCTGGAACGAAGCCAGCGAGCGGTACGCTTTTATAAAACAATCCTGGGCAATCTCTTCAGCATCCTCCCGCCCTTTCGCAAAACGCATGGCCAGGGTAAATACAAAACGCTGGTGCCGTTTAATCAGATCAGCATAGGCCGACTGGTTACCTGCCAGGGTTTGTTCTATAAGTTCGATATCTGAAAGCTTGCTCTGCATCTGTTACAACCTCTCTGACGCCGTGGTTTTAACTTAGGTTACATTGGTTATGTAAATTTAATAAAATAAAAGCGGAAAGCTCCCAGGCCTCTGAAGGGGTGTTTTTGATTGCATTAGCTTAATTGAACGATGTAATTAAACCGGCATTTTAATATTAAGTTGCTGCTATCACAGTTGCCTTATAAATAAAAATGCCCCCGATTCTCCCGGGGGCATTTCATTTATTGTTTAATCGGCTTAAATAGCCGTTGGTCGCCTAATGATCCCTAATAGCAGCGCAATTATTGCTATAACCAGCAGTACATGGATCAAACTGCCTACAGATGTAAAAAACACGCCAATTGCCCAGCCTATCAGCAGGATAACTGCAATTATATACAGTAGTGAGTTCATAGTAATTTAGTTTTAGTTAACGATTTCATAGATACTTATATAATACCCATATGCTTAAAAATGTTTTAAAAAAAAGTTGGAAATGAACCCACGTATGGGATAAAATGCGCTATTGCAAGGAAAATAGCAGGCTGATAATCATCCGCTTACATAATATATAAGCGGATGATTGCCTGGTGCCTTATACGCGGTACAGGCCTTCAATTTTGATCACTTTTCCCCTGATCTTGATGCCTGATAGAAACCCCTTTTGGCAATCTGGGTTAATAAGCTGTCCGAATTTTTTTCCTCCTGTAGTGTGGAGTCAAGCAGTGCGGCAGCCTCGTCATAGCCCAATACGTCTGCCAGTGTTTTTAATGTACCATATGATGCAATTTCATAGTGTTCGATTTTTTGAGCTGCCGATATAATTCCTGCATCACGGGTAAAGCTGCCCTTTTCTGTTTCAGCAATAATCTCATCACCTTCTTTAATTAAATCGGCCATAGCTTCACATTTTACAGCCGCTACTTTTTCGCCTATTGATTCAAAGGCCGACTCTAAGCGGGTAACATGGTTTTCGGTTTCGATAAGGTGATTTTCAATTGCCAACCTCAACTCACCGGATGTTGCCGCTTTTGCCATTTTGGGCAATGCCCTGATCAGGTGTTTTTCGGCCCAATAAATGTCCCTTAATTCGTCAATAAATAGCTCATTTAATGCCCATTCCAGACCAAGCCCTGTTGGTTCTGGCACTTTTACTTTTGTGGTTATCATGGCAGGATTTTTTTTTACTTTTTCTATCAATAAAGAAGCAAAGGCAATGCCGTATTTGCCTGTTTATCAATAATATTAATTACTAAGCAAGTAAATAAATATACACATTCTTAAACAGCAAAATAGTGTAGCAATAAAGATTAATTTTGTATGGTAAATAGTATAGTGGGAATCCACAAATTCAAACGCTAACACCCTCACCCTTTACAGTTTAGCGTTTATCTTTAGAGTTTATATGAATTAGAGCTTTAGTTCCTACGCCCCTTTTCTGGCTTTCAGGCTGCTCATCAGCTGATCATACAAATCATCACTTGTGGCTTTATGCGGCTTTAACTTTTTAACCGTTGCCCGCTTACCTTTTGATTTGGCTTTAATGATCTTTAACAGCTCATCATTATACTCATCCTTAAACTTTGATACATCAAACTTTGATGCATACTGATCTATCAGGGCCAGGCCTACATCCAGCTCTTTTTTACTTACCGTAACATCATCGGCTATGTTTAATTCATCGGTGTCGCGTATCTCCTGGCCAAAACGTATGCGGGTTACAACCAGCACATTTTTAACCGGATGTACAATACACAAACTTTCGGTGCTGCGCAGTACAAAGCGGGCCAGGCCAGCTTTTTTTGATTGCTGTAACGCTTTTAGCAACAGCGCATAGGCTTTGTTATTCTTGGTATCGGGTTCAGTATAGTACGATGTTTCGTAAAACATGGGATTTACCTCGGTAATGTTCACAAAGTTTTCAATCTCTATCACTTTGCTTTTTTCGGGAGCTGCATCCTCAAAGTCCTGATCCTCCACTATCACATAATCATCATTCAGTTTGTACCCTTTTACAATTTTATCGTATGGTACTTCTTTATGGGTATGCTCATTTACCCGCTGGTAGCGTATACGGGCATGATCCCGACCATCCAACATATCAAAATCAAGCGAACTGGTTTGTACCGCCGAATACAGTTTTACCGGTATACTCACCAGGCCAAAACCAATTGAACCTTTCCAGATAGATCTCATAACGCAGGTATTTAAAATGCTTAAGTATAACCACCGGGGGGCCTAAACAGTTTTATATAGCCTCACCTAAACGGCGAAGCCTTCATGTAATAGTCCTCTCCAAAGGAGAGGACTTTATTAAATCAAAACAAGTAGTAGCTTTATATAAGCTAAAACTGTCATGCTATAAACAAATAAATCATCGGGCGTGTTACATATTAAACCCTAAGCACGTTATCATAGTCACATACCATATTTAATATTTATAAAACAATCTATCACATGAAACCGGCATGAGCGCCTTAAAAAACAAAACATTGCTCCTGCTTGCTTCATCCATTTAAAAAACAATTTATCACATGAAAAAGCTACTTATCCTTGCCGTATCACTTATGTTTACTTATGGCGCTTTTGCACAAACGGTTGACCTGCGCCGCAAAATTGAAGTTACCGGCATTGCCGAACAGGAAGTTACCCCTGATATTATAAATGTGTCTATCTCGTTACAGGAATACATGGACGGTAAAAAACGCGTTACTATTGATGTATTGGAAAGCCAGCTTGAAAAAGGCGTAAAAGAGGCGGGTATTGCCAAAGACGATTTTACAATGAATAATGTATCGGCCTGGAACAATACTTATCAAAAGAAAAAAGCACCAGATTTTTTAGCCAGCAAGCAATACCTTATTAAGGTACGCGACCTGAATAAATTTAATCAGATACTGGCTAAAGTTGACCCTAAAGGCATACAATCAACCAATATTGATAGCTACGATTATTCAAAGATCAACGATCTGAAAAACGACCTAAAATTAAAAGCACTGCTATCCGCCCGCGATAAAGCCACATTCCTGGTGAACGGATTGGGCGACAAGCTGGGTTCGGCACTTAATATTACTGAAAGCGACAACAGCAGCTTTCCGCAGCCACGCACCATGATGATGTTTAAATCGGCAGCCGMCGATGCATCTGGTCCGGCCGAATCAGACATCGACTTTAAAAAGATAAAACTGAGTTTCCAGATACAGGCTGTATTTGAAATAAAGTAGCCCCCCGGCCCCCTAAAGGGGGAGTTTTTAAATTACTTGAACGTCATGCTTTGTAAGCATGGCGTTTTTTGTTGGATTAATGCCAATTAAAGAGCTCCCCCTTTAGGGGGCTGGGGGGCTCAATCTTTTTTTACAAAAGGGTGTAACCTGTTTTAAAACAGTGTGGTCATAGTTTACAAATACACCACATTGGTGATTTTTAGAAAAGAAAAATTTATTAACTATTTAAACATTAAATATTATGGGCGCAGGTGAATTAGGGGTAATAGCAGGAATATTAATACCCCTCGGCTTTTTTATAATGATCTTCGGGATCGTTTACTTGAACAAACGCGAAAAACTGGCAATGATTGAAAGGGGAATGGACCCCCGGACCTACAAACCTCAGTCAGCACCTTATCAAAATTTAAAATGGGGGCTGTTACTTATAGGATCAGGTATTGGATTGTTTTTAGCCTTTATTTTAAACCATACCGCGTTTAATGACCTGGGTGACGATGTAGCTTTCCTTTTCATTTCTCTTATTGCCATATTCGGCGGCTTAGGCTTGTACCTATCTTACCGCATAGAAAAAAGGGAAGTATTGGATAAGGAAGACCAAACTTTAACAAAGTAAATATTATAACATGTCAAAAGCAAAATGCCCCGGTTAAAACCGGGGCATTTTTTTTACTAAGAAATTCCGTATTGCCCCTTAAAAGTGTTTAAGTGGTGCAGCTCATGCCCTGCCAACATATAAACAAATGCCCTAACCGAAAACAAATGGTTGCTGGCAATGCCTGAACGTAGCAACTGTTCGGCGGTAAAAGCCTTGATCATATATAAATTTGACTGTCTCGTAGCCTTAAACTCGGCGGCAAGATCCTGGATGTTCTGGCTGTTAAAATCAGTATTGTTTACATATATATCCTGATCAAAGCCGGGCAGCTCAATGGAGTTTCGCGAAAAAACCAGGGCGCGATAAGCAAATGTACGTTCAGTATCAATCATGTGGCCAAGGGCTTGCTTAACGGTCCATTTACCCGGGGCATAGGCATAGGAGGCCTGCTCATCAGTAAGATTACTGAATAACTTATAGCTCGATTCCATTAACCGCTCTAACAGTTCAATTACATTATTATCAGGAACCAGGTTAACATACCCGGCCGCAAATGGCGAATATTCATCAGGGTTTGGTTTGCTTATCATTGCGTGTGTTTTTTAAAACTATCCTAAATGTTGTTCCCTTACCTATTTCTGAATCTTTTACAAATATCTGCCCGTTATGGTAATTTTCTATCATACGTTTGGTTAATGATAAACCCAGGCCCCAGCCACGTTTGCGGGTAGTATATCCCGGCTGAAAAACGGTATCGAACTTGGAGCGCTGTATACCTTTGCCGGTATCAGTTACATCAATAAATACCTGGTTCTTTACTTTGTTGCCGCCTATTTCTATATGAATATTACCCTTACCGTCAATAGCGTTAACCGCGTTTTTGAGCAGGTTTTCGAGTACCCAATCAAACAGGGGAATATTAAGCCCGGCTTTAAGATGCGGATTACCGCTCATTTCAAAGCCTATGTTTTTACTTACACGTACTTTAAAATAGTCTACAAAGTCTTTTACCACTTCGTAAACGGGATGTTCTTCCAAAACCGGTTTTGATCCAATTTTCGAGAAACGGTCGGCTACAATTTCCAGTCGCTTTACATCATTCTCCATTTCGGCCACCAGCACATCATCTTCAGCATTAAACTTCTCCTTCATCAGCTCAATCCACGCCATTAACGATGATATGGGCGTACCCAACTGATGAGCCGTTTCCTTAGCCAACCCAACCCAAACCTGGTCCTGCTCAGATTTACGGGACGAGCTAAAGGCCGTATACGCCATCAGCAAAAATATAGCAATAACCGATAACTGGATATAGGGAAACAACCTTAATTGGGTAAGCAGGGGCGAATCTTTATAATAAACAAGCCATTGTGTACCCAATACCATTAATCTAATAGGCTCATGTTGTTTTTTCATGTAATCCAGTTCTGACTTAAAATAGTCCGGATCATACCTTTTATTCTTATTCCCTTCGGCTTCCAGCTTTATATTGGTTTTGGTAGTATCCAACCCGCGCTGTACAACAATTTCGCCTTCAGCATCCGTAACAATGGCGGGCACGGTGAGGCTGTCACGTACAGCAAAAACATAATTTAAAAAGTCGTTATCGTCTGAATTTAATACCTGTTTCATGCTCAATGCCCATACCTGCGCGCGCGTACGCTCGGAGCGGGCAATGTTTTTAACCAGGTAACTGGTATAAAATAGCGAACCACTGGCTATAACTGTCGCGAAGGCGAGCAGAAAGTATTTCCAGCGTTTTTTCTGTTGATATGGGTTCATACTGGCCAAGCCCCAAATAACGTAAAATTATTTCAAATGTACAGATTGTAGATGTGCAGATTACAGATGTGCAGATATGCAGATTATTGAACGATGGGTTTAATAGTTTTTTCATTTGCACATTTGAAATTTGCATATCTGCACATCTGAAATCAGCAGATTTATCATATCATTTGCACATTTACAATCCGCGTATCTGCACATCCATTTTAAGTTTATCTTTGCCCCCATCATGACCGATAAAAAAGTAAGAGTTCGTTTTGCACCAAGTCCTACAGGTGGTTTGCACCTGGGCGGYGTACGCACCGTATTGTTTAACTATTTATTCGCCAAAAAACATAACGGCGATTTTGTTTTGAGAATTGAGGACACCGACCAAACCCGTTACGTGGAAGGTGCCGAAGAATATATTTTAGATTGTTTAAAATGGTGCGGCCTTCATCCAGACGAAAGTCCGGCTGCTGGTGGACCATTTGCACCTTACCGCCAAAGCGAACGCAAGGCCATATACCGCGAGTATGCCGAAAGGCTGGTAATGCAGGGACATGCATACTATGCTTTTGATACTGCCGAAGAATTGGATAAAAACCGCAAGGAGATCCCTAATTTTCAATACGGCCAGGCCTATCGCGATAGCCTGCGCAACTCACTCTCGTTACCACAGCATGAGGTTGATGCGCTGCTTGACGCCGGCACGCCGCATGTGATCCGCATAAAAATACCGGCCGATGAAACCATCAGCTTTAATGATATGATTCGCGGGTACGTGAGTTTTGAAACCAACCAGGTTGATGATAAGGTGCTGCTTAAGGCTGATGGTATGCCTACTTACCATTTAGCTGTTGTGGTTGATGACTACCTGATGAAAATTTCGCATGCTTTTAGGGGCGAGGAATGGTTGCCATCGGCGCCTGTGCATTTGCTGCTTTGGGATTACCTGGGCTGGAAAGCCGATATGCCGCAATGGGCGCATTTACCTTTGATATTAAAACCAGATGGGCACGGCAAGCTAAGCAAGCGCGATGGCGCACGCCTGGGTTTCCCGGTATATGCCATGACCTGGTTCGACGCTAAAACTGGTGAGCTTACGCCTGGTTTTCGTGAGCTGGGCTTTTTGCCCGAAGCATTTTTAAACCTGCTGGCCACACTGGGCTGGAACGATGGTACTGACCAGGAAATATTTACACTGGATGAACTGATCCAAAAATTCTCTATTGAGCGGGTAAGCAAAGCCGGGGCCAAATTTGATTTTGAAAAAGCTAAATGGTTCAATGCTGAGTGGATAAAAAGACTTGATGCTGAAAACCTAAAACCGAAAGTTAAAGCTGTTTTGGAAGATAAAGGCATTGTTATTACCGATGAGGATTATCTTTTAACGGTTATTAACCTGATAAAAGATCGCTGTGTTTTATTGGCTGATTTTTATCAGCAGGCCGGTTACTTTTTTGAACAACCCAGGGAGTATGATCTGAATGCGGTTAAACCAAAATGGACCGATGCCAAAACTGATTTCTTTAACGCGCTTACCGCTTTGTTAAATAACGGCGAAGCGGCATTGGATGCCCATGAACTCGAAGCACAATTTAAGGCTCTTGCCGAAGAAAAGGGCCTGAAGGTTGGCAATGTGATGCTGCCCTTCCGCATTATGCTGGTTGGCGGTAAATTTGGCCCGCATGTATTTGATATAGCCGCGTTGCTGGGAAAATCAGAAACCATCAGCAGGATTGTGAAAGCTTTGGAAAGCTTCACTTCTTAATATTTTTTGTTATCCTGAGATATCAGAGGTACCTAAAGGTTAAATAAGGCAGGAAGCGGAGGCCTGTGCGATTCCCCTCTTGAGAGGGGTGGAGGGGAGTGTCCTTTTCATCCCTCGTATAAACACACCTCTCCACCCACGATTCCTACGCGCCCCCTCTCAAGAGGGGAATAGCCTATCAATAGACAGTTTGGGTTATTTGGTAGATTAAATTCCCTCCTTGGGGAGGGGCGCGATGGTTTGTGTAATGGCAGGGAGGGGTTTATTCGTGATGTAGGTTGCATAAACCCCTCCCTACACCCTCCCGTCGGGAGGGAATCGCACAGGCCAACACTTTAAAATTTAATCCTGTCTTTTCATAGGCTATTACCCTCAGGAGGGGAACTAAAAACAAACACGTCATGGATAGCGAATGATGACAAAACAATCTGTTATTCCTGCTTTTTTATTCCACTCAAAATTTCATTTACCCTACTGGTTGCTACACCCTTCTCCATAGCAATTTCAGATAATAATTGTGTTTGTGCTTTTTGATAACGCAAAAATGCAGGGATACTAAAAGTAAGTCTGGCAATAAATATTAATACAACAAGGCCAACTATATAAATAACAGGCAAAAGCATCAGGACAAATTCTGGAGCACCCATGTGATTTTAAGTTTAGGTTAATAAAACTAAGATAGCTTTTATTATTTTATAATATCGAAACAAACGTAATTCTCCCTTCGTATTAAGGCAGATTAGGCAGCGTGGGTGGATGAGATATAGCCAATTATAATATTTTTGTTTTTACTTTAAATTAATTTATTGTTTAGAATAGAAAACGACTGATAATCAGGCCATTATTTGAACCCGTAACGGTAGAGTTGTGTATCAATATTATTACAATTGGCTATAATATTTTGACCGAATGATATTTATGATTTACTTTTAAGCCCCCTTAATTAACTGGTTATGATCAGCGTCCGATCTAAGAATGTGTTATTGGTTGCTCCCGATACGTTTTCGGTAGAGTTACTGCCGAATAATAAACTTTTCAGGCACATTTCCACAACGGGCAGTATTTTCCCAGCTATACATGAACTTAAACCCAACCTGGTCATATTTGACTATGATCACCTGATTAAGGATATTGAAAAGATATTACGCCGTATAGCTACCAATCCCGCTTACAGTAAAATAAAAATTTGCTGCTACAAAAACACATCACACACAAAAACCGATAGCCTGTTAAAAGCGCTTGGGGTTGATTATATATTTTACCCGGAAGATCTTAAAAAATCTGCCGATAATAAAACTGCTACCGGTGTTTTTTCAAGCATTTTTGATGCCCCAATCATAAATCTGCTGGCAAGAGTATCGCATTAAAACAAACCTAAACCTTATCACTTTTTAAATGCGGCCGGCTTATTAAAATGATGCGCCAGGCAACTTCGGCGCTTAACAGCGCGGTAATTGCAAATACCGCTGCTTTTAGCGCTTCGGGCGTTGATGAAAGCGCACCGCCAAGGGCAACCGCGTAAACAATAAAAGGGAATAGCAATACCAGGCAAAGCGCCGTAGTACTTAAAGGGATACGGAATGGCCGTACTTTATCCGGTTCATTTTGCCGGAGTTTTATGAGCGAAATATATTCTAAAGACAACCCAGCACCGTAAACCGTTACATCAATAATAAGCAGGTCGGCAAAGGTCCATAATATCATTAAACTAACTACCAGCGAACAGATGATAATAGATACATATGGCGTTTTGAAACGGCGGTGCAGTTTGTTTAACCCGGCAGGTAGTAAATTGTCCCCGGCCATTACCTGTGGCACCCGCGATACCGAAAGCAGTACTGCTGCATAAATACCCAGGGTGCTGGCCATTCCGCCAGCTGCAATTACTATCCCCAGCCAGCGGCCACCAATAAGTACACCCAGCGCCGGGAAACCACCGTTGGTTAAGGTATCATGATTAATGCCCGATTGCTGCGCTATCCAAACCACAAAGAAATAAACCACCATGACCAGTATAAAAGCAATGATCATGGATACCAGGTATGACCGCACCGGTTTTTCAACCTCTTCGGCATAGGTAGTGATGTTGTCCCAGCCCAGGCAGTTCCACATTACCGTATATAGCGCCATCCCGAAGGAAGGAAAAGTTATACCTTTTAACGAAGGCGCAGGTATAGACAAGTTACCACCATGATGATGAATGGCCAGAACAATTAATATAATAACCGGGGCCAATACAGCCGCGCTTAAAAACAACGACACCTTACCTACGGGCACAATACCCAATATATTTAACCCTGCCGACGCCCAGATAATGAGCAAACAACCCGGAACCTGGTATTGCAGTAAAACCGGGAAGAAAAACGAGGCATATTGTACAAACAGAACCGGATAAATAGCCAGATCAACAAAGGTATAAAGCCAGGTCCACCAGCCCTCGTAAAACCCCCAGCGGGTACCCAACGCGTATTTCACCCATTTATAATAACCGCCGGTTATGGGCATCATACTGTTTAGCTCCAACACGGTAAATATGGCGGGCACATCCCAAAGCAGGGGTGTTAATAATAGCAACACCAACGCGCCATGATCACCGGCATAGCTTAATAACGGCTCCAGCCCGTAAGGGCCTCCTGAAACGGTAAAGAAAACAACAGCAATAAGCTGTATGGGCCTGATCTTTCTTAACGCGATGGCTGATGGCATAAGCTATAAAAATATAATTTATGTGGTATTTATTAAAGTAATACGTTTTTATTTAAAACTGACTATAATATTTAATATCACATATTTATACAGAATAATATACAACCAAGCTATAGTTAATTAATCGAAGGTGTTAATATTTAACTTCATATTAAACTTTAACCAATATGRAGACCAATAATAAACCTATTCTACTGCTTAGCATTAGTATTATTTTATTTATCGCTGCCTGTAAAAAAAACACAGAAGCTCCTTCACCGGTTGCTGAATCAGATAAATTGGGTGTAACGAGTATAACAGCCGCAGCAATAGCTCATACCTCCTTAACGGTAGTTACCTATGCCGGGCGTGTAAATTTATTTGGAAATGCTGACGGCTCGGGTAGTTCGGCCCGGTTCAATTATCCCGTAGGGATTGATTTAACAGACGATGGGACACTCTATGTGGCCGATAGTTATAATAACAAGATCCGCAAAATAACACCGGACAATGTGGTGTCAACAGTACCGGTCCCTAATGCAAGCGATGGGAGAAGTTTGTTGTTTCCTAAACTCGTAAGGGTATCAAAAGACGGAACCATTAATATAATTACAGATGGAACGCATATTATTTGGACCCTGAAACCGGGAGGGGCACTGTCGACACCATCAATTTTAACAAGCGGCCAGGGCGAATTCTACGGGATTACCTCTCTGGAACATGACCCCTATAGTGATGTTCTTTGGATGAGCACCAATGCCAGCTTCCGCAAATTTTTGCCGGATAATGCCGGAAATATTGGAACAAATCCATACTACGTCCCCGTCGACTCATTAAAATATTTGCCAAATCCTTTTACATCGTATCACATTCAGACCCTTTATTGCGCATATAACGGAATAAAATATTTGGCTATGGACGGTAAACATATATATAAGTACACCCCGTCGGGGCTATTTACCGAGATTTATAAAGACCTGAAATTTAATGGCATTACAAGCATAGTGGCTTCAAAAGATAGCCGGGTTTTATATATTGCCGACCAGGGAGCAATAAAAAGTATAGTTAACGGAAAACTTCAATTTCTTGTAGGGCCAAATAATAGATACCCTTATGGCATTGATGGAATTGGGTCACAAGCAGGTGTTTATGCCCAGAGCCTGGCGTTATCAAAAGACGAAAGTACAATTTACTTTAGCGACAACTCCAGTATCCGGAAACTCTATTTAAGGTAATTATACACATAAATAATATTTATACAGAAAGGGGCTGTTTATGATTATAAACGGCCCCTTTTTTATTTTTATTCTGATTACAAACTCAGCCACTTCTTCCGCACCAGCAATTGCTGTGTGGTGGTGTTATCAACAGGTACAATTTTATACTTTACCCGTGCGTTTTTCAATAAGGTAACCGGCAAAGTAATTGTTAACCCATCGCGTATAAGGGTTACGTTAACTTTATCGCCCGGCTTTTTGCCGTTCAACATGGTGGCGGCATCCGTAATGGGGTTATCATCAATCGCTGTAAGTTCATCGCCAACATTAATGCCATCAATATAAGCGGCAGTACCGCGCATAACGGTAGTAACAATAACTTTTTTATTGCCATTGGTTACGGTTGTTAAACCCAGGGCCGGGTCATTGTTATCGGCAAGTTCATCGGTTATTTTGTATCCGGCATAGCCCAGGTATTTATTATAGTCAACCGGGGTAAGGCCATTGATGTAATTTTTATAAAAATCATCCAGCTTTTTGCCTGCAAACTTTTCAAACGCTTTTTTAAATTCAGCATCGGTGTAGCCGCGTTTTTTGGTTTTATAATACTCTGTGTACATGTATTTCATTACATCATCCAAAGAATGAGCGCCTTTGGTGTTGTTAATGATCTTCAGGTCGAGCATCATTGCTATAATCGCGCCCTTGTTGTAGTATGATATGGTAGCATTGTTAGAGTTTTCGTTTGGCCGGTATGCCTTTATCCACGCATCAAAGCTCGATTCGGCTACGGTTTGCACGTTTTTGCCCGGCAGGTTTTCCAGTATGTTAAATTCGCTAACCAGTACATCCAGGTAGTTTTCGGGTGGAAACAGGTTGGTACGGCGCACCACTATCCCCTGGTAATATTCCGTAAAACCTTCGGCTATCCAAAGATTGGTAGTGTAGTTTTCGGTATCATAATTAAACGGTCCTAAAACTATGGGGCGTAAACGCTTTACATTCCATAAATGGAAGTGTTCATGTGCCACCAGGCCCAAAAAGCTTTGGTATCCTTTTTCGGTTCCATAAGCATCGCGCGAGGCGCCTAAAACAGTTGAGCCCAGGTGCTCCAGGCCACCGCCGCCCCTTAAGTGGTTATGTACAATGAAAACATAATGCTTGTTCGGGTTTTCACCATAAATTGCCGCTTCCTGCTCCACTATTTTGTGCACATCTGTTTTAAGGCGTTCCTTATCATAATTACCGCCACCATACATACATATCTCATATTTTACACCCGATGCATCAAAGCCAAAAACATCCTGGTTACCCACCTCAATAGGCGAATCGAACAGGATATCATAATTGGGAGAAACGCGTGTGAAAGGATCGCCGCTAACCATTTCCAGGCTGGTTGAAACCCTGGACCAATCCTTATAAGGTTTTATATGAATGGTTGATGGCTGGTGCAGCATATTGGCTGGGTAAATAAAGATACCCGATGATGATAGGAAGCCGTGCGATGCATCAATATAGCTGGTGCGTACCGAAATTTCATTAGCATAAACACGGTATTTAATAGTTAGGGCCGATATGCCTTTGGATGCAATGCGCCAGGTATTTTTGTTGATCTTGGGCGATGCCAGCGATTTTCCACCTGCATCGACGCTAAACGATTCAATATTTTTTGCAAATTCTCTTATCAGGTACGAGCCCGGTGTCCAAACCGGCATTTTAAGGTCTAATATGTTTTGTTTTAAGTCCGAGATATGCATTTCGATATCAGCATAGTGCGCCTGAGCCTCAGGGAAAGAAACAGTGTAGGATATGGTAGCAGTACTTTGCGCTTTACTGACAGATAGATTCATAAAAAGTAACATTAAAGAAAAAGTAATGATAAGTTTATTTGGATTCATGGTCGCAATTTAAAAAAATTATAGCTTCAAAAAAGTTATGACCCTGGTTTGACACTTGTAAAATGGTTGATACATGCAACTATTTTTACAGGGTACTGCTTATGTTTGTATCATTATAAAATGCAATTGGTAGAACCTATTTCAAGGAAGTTGATACGTCTTGGTAAACTATACCAAAGTGTACTGGCTAAACATACAGCGCACCTGGATGTAAACCGGTATCACTATATATTGTCACTTATTTGTTATCATGACGGGCAGCTATCGCAAAAAGCACTGGCAGAAATACTGGGTAAAGATAAATCGGCTATGGTAAGTATTATTAACCTGCTTACCGCCAAAGGATTTGTTTACCGTGAAAATAACCCTAACGACCGCCGTGAACAATTGTTGAAAGTTACTGACAAAGCCAAACAAGCTGTACCGCATATTGTGGAGACCTTTAAAAACATCAATACCAATATTACAGAAGGAATATCTGCAGCGGATATGAAAACATTTGAAAGTGTTTTGTTGCGTATGCAAAGCAACATAAATCCATTCACAACACCCTAATCAGCTATAAACTATATCACAAAAAATGATTGATTCAATATGAGAACAAGGTATATCATTTACACTGCGCTGGCATTGCTGGTTGCTTATTTAATTTACAACAAGTTCTTTAGCCAAAGCGCCAAAGAGTCGGCTGCGGCTATGGCTGTCGGCGGCAAAGGCGGCAAGCGTAAGAGCGGCCCTGTAGCTGTGAACATTCTGATTGTAAAGGATACCGCGGTAAATAATATTATTGATGTAACCGGATCAATTGATGCTAACGAAAAGGTAAGCCTGGTGAGCCAAACCGCAGGCAATATTACAGGTATATATTTTAACGAAGGTGGCAAGGTGCAAAAAGGGCAATTGCTGGTTAAGGTATATAACCAGGACCTGGAAGCTTCCCTGCAGCAGGTGAAATATCAGGAAACACTGGCCAAACAAAATGAATACCGCAATAAGATATTACTGCAAAAAGAAGCTATAAGCCAGCAGGAATACGATACCTCATTAACCTCATTAAACTCACTAAAGGCACAAGCCGATGTAATAAAAGCCCAGATATCGCGCACCGAAATCCGGGCACCGTTTTCGGGCACCATCGGGTTAAGGAATGTGAGCCCGGGTAGTTACCTGTCGCCACAATCACCTATTGCGCAACTGGTAAATATCGACCCGGCAAAGGTTACTTTTTCGGTTCCTGAAAGATATTTATCCATCATTGGCCCGGGTAGTAAAATCAGGTTCAATACCGAAAGTTCAAGGGAAAATTTTAACGCCACAGTTTATGCCATTGAGCCATCAATTGATGTTAATTCGCGTACAATTACCGTGCGTGCAAAAGCACCAAACCCAAAAGGCCTGCTTACCGCGGGCAGCTTTGCCAAGATTAATTTAACACTTGATCAAATACCAAAAACAATTTTATTACCAACTGAAGCGGTTATACCCGATTTAAAAAGCAGCATTGTTTATATTTATCATAACGGTGTTGCTGCAACCAAAGCGGTAAAAACCGATATGCGTACAGATACCAAAATACAGATCATCGGTGGATTAAAACCGGGTGATAGCGTGGTGGTATCAGGCCTTATACAAATGCGACCAAAAGTTCCTTTAAAAATTGTTAAAGTAATTAAGTAAACACCATGAGTTTATCCTCAGTTAGTATAAAAAGGCCGGTACTGGCAACAGTAATGTCAGTAGCTATTGTTGTGTTTGGCATCATCGGCTATAAATTTTTAGGGGTGCGGGATTTTCCTTCGGTCGATCCGCCTATCATTTCGGTATCAACCAGTTACTCTGGCGCTAATGCCGATGTAATTGAATCGCAGATTACCGAGCCGCTCGAAAAATCAATCAACGGTGTACCGGGTATCCGCAACATATCGTCAACAAGCTCGGTTGGTTCCAGTAACATTACTGTTGAGTTTGATCTTGATGCCGACCTGGAAACCGCTGCCAATGACGTACGCGACAAGGTATCACAGGCACAACGCCAGTTACCACAGGATATTAACGCCCCGCCGGTAGTAACCAAAGCCGATGCCAGCGCCGATAACATTATTACCTTAACCGTTAGCAGTAACACCCGTAACATTAACCAGCTGGATGATTATGCCGAAAATGTATTACAGGAGGGCTTGCAAACTATACCCGGGGTAAGTACCATCAATGTACAGGGACAACGTCAGTATGCTATGCGTTTATGGATCGATCCAAACAAACTATCGGCCCTGGGCCTTACCGCTACCGATATAGGAGCCGCCCTGGCAAGAGAAAACGTGGAGCTGCCTGCCGGTAAAATTTCAGGCAACAATACCGAGGTAACCATCAGGGCGCTCGGTAAGCTATCAACCGAAAAAGATTTTAACAACCTCATTATTCGGGCTGATAGCAGCCGGGTAATACACCTGAGCGATATTGGTTATGCGGTTTTAGGATCGGCCAATGAAGAAACCATATTTAAGGAATCGGGCATACCCATGGTGGGCCTGGCCATTGTGCCGCAGCCAGGCGCCAACTATGTCCAAATTGCCAAAGATTTTTATAAACGGCTTGACCAGATCAAAAAAGATCTCCCGCCGGATATTACCGTAAAGGTAGCGTTGGATAATACCCGCTTCATTAACCAGTCTATCTCCGAAGTACAGGAAACGCTTATTATTTCATTTGTACTGGTGGTAATTATTATCTACCTCTTCTTCCGCGATTGGCTTATCGCTTTCCGCCCGCTAATTGATATCCCGGTTTCATTGATAGGGGCCTTCTTTATCATGTATGTTTTCGGGTTCTCCATCAACATATTAACCCTGCTGGGTATTGTGCTGGCAACGGGACTGGTGGTTGATGATGGTATTGTGGTAACAGAAAATATCTATAAAAAAGTAGAAGCGGGTATGGCTATCCGCAAAGCAGCCTTTGAAGGATCGGCCGAGATCTTTTTCGCGGTAGTATCCACATCGGTTACGTTGGCGGCTGTGTTTTTACCCATTGTGTTTTTACAGGGCTTTACGGGTCGTTTATTCCGGGAGTTTGCGGTAGTGGTAGCCGGGGCGGTGTTGATATCGGCATTTGTATCATTGTCATTAACACCAATGCTTAACGTAAAACTGATTCGCAAAAGCAACAAAAAATCAAAGTTTTATGAACGTACCGAACCCTTCTTTGTAAACATGACCAATTCGTATACGCAAACGCTGGTTAAGTTTATGAAGGTAAAATGGGTATCGTTTGTTATACTGGCTGTTTCCCTGATCATCATTGGCGTATTGGTAAACGTTATCCCATCTGAGCTGGCTCCATTAGATGACCGCAGCTTGTTAAGGTATAGCGTTACAGGCTCAGAAGGTGCCACCTATGAGTACATGACCAAATACATGGACAAGGTGGCCGGCATAGTTGAAGATTCCATACCCGAGGCAAACGTGAACCTCGAGATCGTATCGCCTTCGTTTGGCGGCGGGGGGGCTGCCAACTCCGGTTTTGGCCGTATTGGTTTGGTTCCACCTGATCAACGTAACAGAACCCAGCAACAAATTGCCGACTGGATGAATAAAAAATTAAGCCGTATGCCTGATGCCCGTGCCATTGTAGTACAGGAACAAACTATAAGTGGTGGCGGTAGCGGTTCACGAACCTCGTTACCGGTTCAATACGTAATTCAAAACCAGGACTTTGAAAAAATAAGAGCGGTATTGCCCAAGTTTTTTGCCGAGGTTTCCAGAAGTTCTGTTTTTCAAGGCACGGATGTGAACCTTAAGTTTACCAAACCTGAGCTTAGGGTAATAACAGATCGTGACCGCGCCCGTGACCTGGGTGTATCTGTTGATGATATTGCCCAAACCCTGCAGTTGTATTATAGCGCAGGCCGGTTGGATTACTTCCTGATAAACGGAAAACAATACCAGGTAATAGCCCAGGTTGATAGGGCCAACCGCGATCAGCCGCTGGATTTAAAATCTGTTTATGTACGCAGTACCAAGGGTGGCCTGGTACAGCTGGATAACGTGGTAAAAGTTTCTGAAGGTGCTACACCGCCGGCCATATACCACTTTAACCGTTATAAATCGGCAACTATACAGGCGGGTTTAGCTCCGGGCCGTACCGTAGGCGATGGTATTAAAGAAATGGACCGGATTGCCGCCAGTATGCTCGACGAAACATTCAGCACGGCACTAAGCGGTCCATCACGTGACTATGCCGAAGGTTCATCAAATATTTTGTTTGCCTTTGGTTTTGCCTTATTGCTGATATACCTGGTACTGGCAGCACAATTTGAAAGTTTTATGGATCCTTTTATAGTGATGCTTACCGTACCGCTGGCTATTTCGGGCGCGTTTTTATCGCTTTGGCTGTTTAACCAAACACTTAATATTTTCAGCGAGATTGGTATCATAACCCTCGTGGGGCTGGTAACCAAGAATGGTATCCTCATTGTAGAGTTTGCCAACCAGCGCATGGAGCATGGCATAGCAAAATATGAAGCCGCCGTTGAGGCCGCTACTGCCCGTTTGCGCCCCATTTTAATGACCAGTTTAGCCGTGGTGCTTGGTTCTGTTCCTATTGCGTTTGCATTGGGTGCCGGTGCAAAAAGCCGCGTATCACTGGGTATTGTAATTATGGGCGGTATGTTGTTTTCGCTGGTGTTAACGCTTTATATTATTCCGTTGATGTATGTGATATTTGCTTCAAAAACCCGTCGCGATCCTGACCACGAACCAGAGGATGCCGAGAAACAGGAAGAAAAAACACCAATACTGATTGAAAACCTCTAAGCAATATGATCACTAAAAAAACAGCTTTCTTTATTATTTGCAGTATACTTTTCAGTGTAAACACATGGGGACAGGATGCGCCGATGCTTACCCTGAAAGACGCGGTAGAGATAGCCCTGAAAAACAACTATAATATAAAGCTGTCGCAAAATAACTCGGCCATTGCATCAAATAATGTAACCCTGGGTAATGCCGGTGTACTACCCCGGGTTAACGGCAATTTTGCATCAACCAACAGCAGACAAACCACCAAGCAAACCCGTAACGATGGCACCGTTAATAACATCAATAATGCCAAAAACTCAAACATAAATTACGGCGTAAATCTTAACTGGACCGTTTTTGACGGCTTTAATATGTTTGCCAATTATGATCAGTTAAAAACCCAGGATACTTTAGGAGCTATACGGTTAAAGGATACTATTCAAAGTACAATTGCCAATGTAATTACTACTTATTATGATCTGATCAGTCAAACCGAGCAAATAAAAGCGTTGAAGGGGGCTATTGATATTTCACGCACCCAGCTGCATTATGCCAATGATAAATTCCAGGTGGGCAGGGCTTCAAAATTGGATGTTTTAAACGCACAGGTAAACCTGAACACCGATACTGCCAACCTCGTTACACAATACCAGCTGTTTAAAGCGGTAAAAATTCAGCTTAACCAGTTATTGATCCGCGATCTGCAAACAGATTTTTCTGTGGCTGATACTATCGTGATTGATGAAAAATTAATATTAGCCGATGTTATTAATAGCGCACAGCTGCAAAACCCGGCAATTTTATCGGCACAAATAAATAAACGCCTGGCCGAAATTAGTTTAAAACAGGTACGTTCAACCCGCTACCCTCAGGTTGCCGTAACATCGGGCTATACTTTTAGCAATAATAAAACGCCGGCCGGCTTCACGTTGTCACAAAACACACACGGCTTAAATTATGGCTTAACAGCAACCATTAATATTTTTGACGGTTTTAACCAGAACCGGCGCGAAAAAAATGCGAAAATACAGATCGATAATGCCACTATTGATGCTAAACAGACCAAACTGAATATTGAAGCGCAGATCAGCAATTTTTTTGTAAGCTATTTATCCGGGCTCGACCTGATAAAGCTGGGCCAGGCAAATGTGGTTATTGCTAAAAAGAACCTTGATATATCGTTAGAAAAATATAAGCTGGGTAATATTACCCCTTTAGAAATAAGGGAAGCACAGCGTAATTACCTGGATGCCCAGTCAAAGTTTTTTGCAGCTCAATACCAGTCAAAGCTTGCCGAGGTTACTTTAAAGCAGATCACTAACAGTATCAGTATTAATTAAGACGAATAAGTATTTATTTATGGTGTATGTTTTTTAAATTGTTTTAAAAAGCTACTTTTGAAATAATGTTAAATCCCTACAAAACCTGCCTGTTGATCGATGATAATTACATCGACAACTTTATTACGCGCAGGATTTTGGAAAGCAGCCACTTTGCCGAGCAGATCATTGTCAGGCAATCGCCTGCTGAGGCTATTGAGTCGCTTAGGGAAGGTAGTATAAAACCTGATGTTATATTTTTGGATATCCGTATGCCCGTGATGAACGGGTTTGAGTTTTTGCGGGAATATGATGCGCTTTTAATTGATAAAAACGATACAAAAATATTTATGCTTTCTTCGTCCCTTGATCCTATGGATATGAAGCAATCATTAGGGAACAAATATATTACCCAGTTTATACATAAGCCATTAACCCTTAAAGCACTTGAAGAAATTTGTCCATGATCTTAGTTGCCGATAGCGGATCTTCAAAAACAGACTGGCTGCTTAGTACCTCACCGCAGGAGTCTATATCATTTAAAACCGCCGGATTAAACCCATACTTTTTAACCGAAAAGGAAATTGCAAAAATAATACAGGAGCAAGTGCCTGATATGGTAGCACATGCCAATGAGGTTACTGAGATATATTTTTTTGGCGCTGGCTGCTCCAGTCCAGACAGGCATGAGATAGTTTCGAATGCCATAAGCCAGTTATTCAGTAAAGCCTTTATAAGTGTTGACAGTGACCTTTTGGGCTGCGCCTACGCTACCTGCGGGTATGAAAAAGGCATTTGCTGTGTAATGGGAACCGGTTCAAATATTTCTTTTTTTGACGGCGAGAGCATACACGATGGGCAGCATGGTTTGGGTTTTGTTTTAGGAGATGAAGGCTCTGGCACCTGGTTTGGCAAGGCCATGATCACCGATTTTTTATACGGCAATATGCCTGTCGATATCAGCCAAAAGTTTGATGAAGCTTATGGGCTTAACAAAGAGATCGTGATCAAGAATGTTTATCAAAAGCCCAATGCCAATACCTATCTGGCCTCATTTTCCAAATTTGTAAGCGAAATAAAGGCAACTCCTTACGGACAGGCACTATTGGAAAAAGGCTTGCTGGAATTTATTGAAAGCAATATTAAATCATACCCGGAGTACCATCGGTATAAATGCCATTTTGTGGGCTCCATTGCGTACTTCTTTGCCAACGAGCTTACCGCACTTTGCCAACAACAGGGCGTAAAAACCGGCAAGATCATCAAACAACCCATCAATGACCTAATGGCGTTCATTTTGAAACGGAACGGGTTGTAGCATTATAAATTTGTCATCCTGTGTAATCAAATCCGAGGACCCTGAAGGAGAAATGACGTTGCTAAAGAGACTGTCGCTGAGCCTGTCGAAGCATAACGGGCAAAGGCTTATCCACGCCCCATCGGGGCATCGTGTTAATAGTAATATTGAAGTAAATATCAGCTCCATAGGAGCTTCCTGATCAAGTCAATAACGTTAAAGGAAGCTCCTATGGAGCTAATGCTCTGATATTATTGTCCTATAAACACGATGCCCCGATGGGGTTTACTGTTGATGAAAACAAGCACGTCATGGGTAGGAACGAAGATCTGTTATCGAATATGCAAATCGCATAATAGATCTTCAAACGTTCAGTATGACAAGTTGAATATTAAAGAAAAATCCTGTTAATCCTTTAATCAGGTGAATCCCGGTTCAGACAAAAATCACGCAACCACCCTTTTCCTAAATCGCCCTTTCACTATAATAAAACCAATCAATAAAACCGCGATAAAGCTGCCTGCTTTGGGCAGGTAATCGCCATGTTCCACGTAAAAGGTAAGTTCGGAGTTAAGGTTAATATCCTGCTTAATGGCTGTTTTTGTCCACCATTTGGTTTTTTGTACCACATCGCCGCGCTGGTTTATAAAAGCAGAGATCCCGGTATTAGCCGACCTTGCTACCCAACGACGGGTTTCAATGGCCCGCAGCTTGGCATAATCTAAATGCTGGTCTTTGCCCGAGGTATTTTCCCACCAGCCATCGTTGGTAATAATGGCTATGAACTGGGCGCCCTTACGTACCGAGCGGGCCACATACTCGCCCCAGATAGATTCGAAACAGATCACCGGGTCGGCACCAATCCCGCTTTGCGAATAAAACACCTCCGCATCCGGCTGACTGCCATACGCACCTGTAGCACCGCCCAAATGTTCAAATACCGGCTTCAAAAATGATAAAGTGTTGCCAAAAGGCATGGATTCGGCACCCGGTACCAGTCGCGATTTATGGTAGATCTGCACATTCCCACTGTTTTCTATAGCTAATGCCGAGCTAAAATTATCCGCGAACACGCCGGGCTGTTGTGTGGGGCTGGCCGTTGTGGTAGCCCTCGAGCTATATAAGCGATAAGTTTCACCGCCGGTAATCAGGGTGCTGTTTTTGTATTTACCTAAAAAATATTGCGCCTGTTTAAAGTAAATATTGTTGTTGATACCATCCTCGTTCATATAATCCGGAATGGCGGTTTCGGGCCATAAAAAAAACTCGGTATTGGGCTGCGCCACACTCCGCGACAGGTGGATCATGATATCCAGCTGCAGGTTTACGGGTATGCTCCCCTCCTTTTCATAAGGATCGATATTGGGCTGAACCGCCACGATGTTAGATGGATTTTTTTGCTCGGTATAATTATAATAAGTGAATAACGAAAAACCAAGCGGCAGCAGCAATAACAGGGCAAACGCCGTGATCAACTTTAATCTTTCCGTTTTTAATTGCGCTTCGCGCAGACCAACATATATTAAAAACGCCAGGATATTTAATCCCCATACCCAAATAGTACCACCATAAACGCCGGTGTACTCGTACCATTGCACCCACTGATGGGTTACCGCAAATCCGTTGCCCAGGGTCATCCAGGGAAAGTTCAGGTCCCAGCTTTGGTGCAGGTATTCATAGCCTATCCACAAACAAACCAACCCAGCCAGCCCCCAGCCGCGATTAGTTACTAACCTCAACCTGTAATATAACCAGCAAGCCGTAGCCATCAGCAATGGCCCTAATGCGTAAGGGATCAGTGTAATGGGGATGGCTATCAGATTACCAACTTGCTTCAGCGCGTTATACACCCAGTAAATAGAGGCTGTGTTCCAGATAAAAAAACCAATAAAGGTTACATTAAATATCTGCTTTCCCTTTTTTGCTGATGCAGACTGGATAATGTTTTCCATAGCCAGCAGCATCGGCACAAAACCAATAAACAGCAGGAAAGTGGTATAAGGCGTAGGCGGCCATGCTATCCACAGCAATAAACCGGAAAGTATGGCTAAAGGAAGGTTTTTTTTCATTTGTTAGATATTGAGCCCACTCAGCCCCATCAAAGGAGAGAGCCTTGTTTGTCCTCTTTTATTATTATGCTATATGTCATTGCGAACGCAGCGTGGCAATCTCATCATGCAAGTCTGCTACCTGTCCTGTGAGATTGCTTCGTTCCTCGCAATGACATGTTTTATTTCTTTTTGTTCGTTTATCCAAGCTGTCATGCTGAGCCTGTCGAAGCATGGTGGGCGACCTCTCCCCACTTCTTTCGACAGGCTCAGTATGACAGGCTCTCTTTTTATTCAGAATCCTCTTCTTCTCTTTCTTCTTTATATTTCTCCTTTGTTGTTTTTGGTGATGCTCCCGCCACACAAATCACAAACTCCCCTTTTACCAGGTGTGTTTCAAAATACAGCTTTACTTCGGCCACGGTACCGCGAACGGTTTCCTCAAACATTTTGGTGAGCTCGCGTGAAACGGAAAGTTGCCTGTCGGCGCCAAAATAGGTAGCCATTTCGTCGAGCGTTTTCAGTAAACGGTGCGGCGATTCATATAGTATAATAGTACGCTCCTCTTCGGCCAAAAACTTGTAGCGGGTTTGGCGGCCTTTTTTCAACGGCAAAAACCCTTCAAAGCAAAACTTATCGGTAGGGAAACCTGAGTTCACCAGTGCCGGCACAAAGGCCGTTGCACCAGGCAGGCATTCCACCGCGATATTAAATTTTAAAGCCTCGCGCACCAGGTAAAAACCGGGATCAGATATGGCTGGCGTACCGGCATCTGATATCAGCGCGATATTTTTTCCTTCCAGTAAAAATTTTACGATCTCGTTTGACGATTGGTGCTCATTATGCTGATGGTGCGAAAACACCTTTTGATGGATGTCGAAATGTTTCAGCAAGGGTGCAGACGTGCGTGTATCTTCGGCCAGTATCAGATCGGCTTCCTTTAAAACACGGATGGCTCTGAGGGTGATATCCTCCAGGTTGCCTATTGGGGTGGGAACTAAGTAAAGTTTACCGGGCATTCAGTTTCGGGTTGTGAGTTATGAGTTGTGGGTAGTAACTGCAAAAGTTTAGTGTAAATACGCCTATATAATTAGCACTATTTACAAAAAACTCATAACTCACTACTCTAAACTGCCAACTCGTTATATCTTTGTCGAAAAAATAAAATAATGCTGCAAGTTAGTTATATCCGTGATAACAGGGAACAGGTTTTGGAACGTTTGGCTGTAAAAAATTTTAAACAGACCGGACTGGTTGATGAAATTCTTCAATTAGACGATAAACGCCGTCAGACTCAAACCAGCATGGATAACATTTCGGCCGAGGCCAATGCAGCCGCCAAACAAATTGGCGATCTGATGCGCGCCGGTAAAAAGGATGAAGCCGAAGTTATCAAATCAAAAACCGGTACCTGGAAAGAAGATATCAAAAAACTTGGTGAACAGCTGGCTTTTACCGAAGAAGAGCTTTACCAAAAGCTGGTATTGCTGCCCAATCTGCCACATAGCTCAGTACCTAAAGGCTTAACACCTGAGGAAAACGAAGTGGTGCTTGAAAACGGTGCAAAACCTGAATTGCCTACCAATGCCCTGCCCCACTGGGAGCTTGCCGCAAAATATAACCTGATTGATTTTGAACTGGGTGTTAAAATAACCGGTGCCGGTTTCCCTGTTTATAAAAATAAAGGCGCCAAACTACAACGTGCACTCATCAATTACTTTATTGACGAGGCCGAAAAAGCGGGTTACAGCGAAGTAAGCGTTCCCTTAATGGTAAACGAAGCATCTGGCTTTGGAACATCACAATTGCCAGATAAAGAGGGGCAAATGTACTTTGTTGGTTTGGATAATTTATACCTGATACCAACCGCCGAGGTGCCTATCACCAATATGTTTCGCGATGTGATATTAAAGGCTGATGAACTGCCGGTACAACATTGCGGGCATACTCCTTGTTTCCGTCGTGAGGCCGGTTCTTATGGAGCTCATGTACGCGGCCTGAACCGCTTGCACCAGTTTGACAAAGTAGAGATTGTACAGGTGGCACACCCGGATAAATCATACGAAACATTGGAGCAAATGAGCGCCCATGTGCAAGGCTTGCTGCAAAATTTAGGTTTACCTTATCGCGTACTGCGTCTTTGCGGCGGCGACATGGGTTTTGGCTCTGCCTTAACCTATGATATGGAAACCTGGAGCGCGGCACAACAACGCTGGCTGGAGGTATCATCCGTATCAAACTTCGAGACATTCCAGAGCAACCGCCTAAAATTACGTTTCCGCAACGCCGAAGGTAAAACCCAACTGGCCCACACCCTAAACGGCAGCGCTTTGGCCCTGCCCCGTATTGTAGCTACCTTGTTGGAAAATAACCAGACAGAAAAAGGCATTAAAATACCTGAAGTACTGGTGCCTTATACCAAGTTTGAGTGGATTGATTAGCCCCCCGGCCCCCTAAAGGGGGAGTTATATGCGTGGTGTTTTATTCAATTGTCATTCTGAGCGATAGCAAAGAATTTTTACGCCGAGGTTTGTGTCTTCACAAACCTCTTATCATCTCCGCAGTCGCTCGGCTCCAGTCGAGTGACCATTATTACCAGGCCTCCGGCCTGCGAGGTTGATAAGAAATAACTGCGGCGTCCCGCCGGAAAATAGCAGTCACTCGGCTGGAGCCGAGCGACTGCATAGAAGCCCCCTCTCCGCTACCGCGGGCTTTCAGCCCGTGGTAAACATATTAAAAGCTTACAGCTTTTGTTACACTCCCACTCTTGCAACAAGCCTTTCCTTTAATTACATTTGGGATAAACACATCGCATATATGATTAATAAATACAACTACTTGCTGGCATTGTCTGGTTTTGCCTTATTAACCGGGTGCAGTCAAAATAAAAATAATGATCAGGAGGCTACAAAAGCCATATCAGCCGATGAAATAAAATCGCATATCGCGGTGCTGGCCAATGACTCTTTGATGGGCCGCAAACCCTTTACCGCCGGCGAAACAAAAGCCACTGCCTACATCGCGTCCGAATTTAAAAAAGCCGGATTGGAACCTGGCAACAACGGCGCCTATTTTCAGGATGTGCCTATGGTTGAGATCACCAGCACACCGTCCGAAACGATGGAGATCACCGGTGGCAAATCACCCATGACCTTACATGCATTAACAGATTTTGTAACCTCCACTCGCCAGGAACTTCCTACTGTGGATCTCAAAAAATCGCCGCTTGTTTTTGCGGGTTATGGCGTTGTTGCACCCGAATATCATTGGAATGATTATGCCGGTCTTGATGTAAAGGGCAAAACGGTAATTGTACTGGTAAATGATCCGGGTTTTAAAAATGGCGATCCAACCTTTTTTAAAGGTGATACCATGACCTATTATGGCCGCTGGACCTACAAATACGAAGAAGCTGCCCGTCAGGGTGCCGCAGGAGTGATCATTGTGCACCAAACCGAACCGGCCAGCTACGGCTGGAGTGTGGTGACCAACAGCTTTAGCGGTGCCAAGCTTTACCTGCAGCAAAAGGATAAGCACCTGTCGCGCTGTAAAGTTGAGGGATGGATAACCGAGGATGCCGCCAAAAAACTATTGGCCGCTGCAGGCATCACAGGCGATATCCGTGCCATTGCCCGTAAAAAAGATTTTAAGGCCATCCCCTTGAATATGGATGTATCCTTAACCTTAAATAATAAGTTAAAATATTCCACATCGCACAACGTAATAGGAATTATAAAAGGCAGTTCACAACCAGGGGAATATGTGCTGTACACCGCTCACTGGGACCACCTGGGTATAGGGAAAGCCGATGCCAAAGGCGACAGTATTTACAACGGTGCGGTTGATAATGCCAGTGGCGTTGCGGCTATCATCAGTGTGGCAAAAGCATTTCAGCAGGCAAAAGAAAAACCTAAACGCTCTATTGTGTTTTTGGCAGTAACTGCCGAAGAGCAGGGTTTACTTGGTTCTGAATATTATGCTACCCACCCCATATATCCGCTTAACAAAACCATAGCCGATCTGAATATGGATGCCCTGGGCAATTATGGCGAAACTAAAGACATTGCCATTACCGGCAAGGGACAAAATGAGCTGGAAGATTATGTAAGCGATATAGCTAAGCAGGATGGTCTCACTATTGTAGGCGACCGTCATCCCGGATCGGGTAGTTATTACCGGTCTGATCATTTTAACTTTGCCAAATTGGGTGTACCCGCGCTCGACATTAATAACGGCAGTAATAGCAAAACACAAGGTCCAACTTATGGCGAGGATAAGCAAAAAGAATACAATGAGCAGCGCTACCACCAGCCGGCAGATAATTACAGTGATGACATGGACGCCACCGGCATGGCCCAAATAGCCGATATACTTTACCGGATAGGCACCAAACTAAGTAATGAAACAACTTTCCCCGGCTGGAAACCCGGTTCTGAATTTAAAGCAGTAAGGGATAAATCGATGGGGAAATAGGGAAATGTCTGAACCCGGACTTTGGGGATTAAGGGATTCCCATGATTTCTTCCAATCTGAAGTAAAATCCTTTAATCAGATAAATCTGTTTAATCCAGGTCCAGACAAATTCATTAAAACTAAAAAATCCACCCCGTAACAGAAGGTGGATTTTTTTGGATATATAGTGAAACTATTATCCCCTTAAGAGGGATCTTTAGTTGCTCATTTTAGCAATGTTGAAGCTTTCGAAAGCCATTTTTTTATTATACTCTGTAGCTATGTCTTTATAGTTTATCAGGTCGATAATGGTACCTATAAAACAAAAGCCGGCAGTAAAAAAGTAAAGCAGGCCCATACCTATCTGATCGGTCATGAAGCGTTGTATGCCCGATACACCCAAAAATCCTATCAAAGTAACCAGCATAATATCCTGCGGATTTTTTCTTTTACCCCCGTAAATATTCAGAAAGTACCGTTGCTGGGTTTCAGTTAAGGAGGCTGTGGCTTGTTGTAAAAAAGTAAATTCTTCGGGTGTCATTCCGTCGAACATCATATATGGATTTTGGTAAGTGTTCATTTTAGTAAAGCTTAAGGTTATCGTTTGTTTTATGATATAAAGGTACTGCGGCGGGTAAAAAACACCAATGCAAAACTGGTTAGCAGCAAAAACAAGTCGGTGAGTGGGTGGGTTTTGGCGGTGAAAAGATTTTGTCTGAACCGGGATTTATCGGATTAAAGGATTCTCCTGATTTTCTTATCATCAACTACAATTTGTCATCCTGAGTGATAAAATCCGGGGACTCTGAAGAGGAAATAACATTGCCAAAAGGGCTGTCATGCTGAGCCTGTCGAAGCATAGCGGGCAAAGGCCCTTCCGCGCGAGTCTTCGACATGCTCGGACTGGCAGGCCTTTACACCTTGAAAATCGAATACGGCATGGGTAGGAAAGAAGGCTCTATTGCTGAGCTTTGCATATTGTACAATAGATGCTTCACTGCGTTCAGCATGACATTGAAGTATTTTATTTTTCAAGAGCTGAGTGATTGCTGCCATTTTCAAACCGCGGCCCATAGCCCAACCTGTCTTTCCCCAAAACATATATGCGGTGAAAAATAACGATCACGGCCGGGATACCCAGCCAGTGGGCCTGGAAAGAATTGCGGATATCGCCATGAAACAAATAAATAATAGAATGCCCCAGCCCACAACCGGGGCACCATTTAATCCCCATCAGCTTTAAAGGGCACAAGGGAAAGTGCGATTCGGCCACCGGGCTTGTAAAGGCCAGGCACAACATTGCCGCTATCCAGAAAACGAGTTCAAAATATTTTGAAAAGAGCTTTTTAATCAACCTTATTTGATTTATTGTGATACAACAGCGAAACGCCGAAAGCCAATAGCACACCTACCAGCAGGGCTCCGAATAATCTTCCTGAAAAGGCCATCAGATTTTCGCCAGCAGATACATAGCTGATATAAAGTACACCAGCAAAGCCCGCAATAATACCACCAACCAATAATATTTTAAAGCTTTGTACTAATGCTTCTAAAAAACCCATTTGTCCTTTGCAATCATTGGCGCGGTAACTTCTGATACCTAACAATAGTCCGATGGCGGGTATCAAAAACGAAAAGTATTCTGCTGTGGCAACGGTATCTTTCTGTGGTGTTATGCCATATTGGTGCATGACAAACATCCATAATATGCTTAAAACTCCGATAAAAATACCCGATAAAATTGCATTCTTCATAAATTATAAAATTTGGTTAAAGTAATAGGTTGGCTTAAATGATATATATGAATTTACCATTAAAAAGTGATTATACCCACATATTGTTTGCATAATTGTTTACTATTTATCTTAGCTTATTTAAAAAGTCTTTTTTACGTACATTTGCCTCAGTTTTGAACATCCGTGATATTTTAGACAGATATAAAGCTGATGAAAGGATCAAGGCGTTGGCAACCGCGCTTAACGCTTCCAAAAATCCAAGAATACAGCTTCGAGGTTTAGTCGGGTCAAGTGATTCGGCCATGGCGGTAGCATTGTATTTTTTGCAGCATAAGCACATGATATTTGTGCTGCCCGAGCGTGAAGAAGCCGGTTATTTCCAGGCAGATCTGGAAAATCTTACCGGTAAAGAAGTGCTCCTTTTCCCATCATCATACCGCAAGCCATTTGAATTTACCCAGCCCGATAGCAGCAATGTGCTGGCCCGTGCCGAGGTACTGAACGAGCTTAACCATTCGTCAGCGTTTGGGCAACTGATAGTAACCTATCCCGAGGCCCTGGCCGAAAAAGTGATAGACCGGGCCTCGCTCGAAAAAAACACCCTTGAAATTGCCGTTGGTAATAAGCTTAGTCTTGATTTTATCAATGAGTTTTTAATTGAGTATGATTTTGACCGGGTTGACTTTGTGTATGAGCCGGGGCAGTTCTCTATCCGTGGCGGCATTGTCGATATATTTTCGTTCTCGCATAACCTGCCCTACCGGGTGGAATTTTTTGGCGATTTTATTGAATCTATCCGCACGTTTGAAATTGAAAGCCAGCTATCTGTTGAGCAGGTTAAAAGCATCACCATTGTACCTAATGTACAATCCAAATTTTTAACCGAGAGCAATATCTCCTTATTGGAATATGTAGATGCCGGCACACAGGTGTGGATAAAAGATGTACAGTTTACACTGGATATTATCCAATCCGGCTTTAAGAAAGCGGTAAACTTGTGGAAGGCCTTGTCTGCCGACGAAAAAGCGCAAAACCCGGAGTGGATAGATCCAAAATTTGGCTTTACTGACGAAAAACTGATAGCCGACCAGCTGCATGATTTCCCGGTGGTGGAGTTTGGCAAACAGTTTTTTTACCAGCCAAATGCCACTATAAATTTTGATATGCGGCCGCAGCCATCTTTTAATAAAGATTTCACGCTGCTTATCCACAATTTTAAAAATAACGAGTCTGTACATGTCGAGAATTTTATACTCACCGATTCGGCCCGGCAGGTAGAGCGTTTATATGCTATATTGGATGACCTTGACAAAACGGTAAAATTTACCCCGATAAGCGTTTCGATACGGGAAGGTTTTGTGGACCATGAACAAAAACTGGCCTGCTACACCGATCACCAGATATTTGATCGCTACTATAAATACAAGCTTAAAAAAGGCTATCAGCGTTCGCAGGCCATCACCCTTAAAGAGCTGCGCGACCTTAAGACCGGCGATTACGTAACCCATATTGATCACGGGATAGGCAAATATGCCGGCCTGGAGAAAGTGGAGGTTAACGGCAAACAGCAGGAAATGATCCGCCTTATTTATGCGGATAACGACCTGTTGTATGTAAACATTAACTCGCTTAACCGTATATCAAAATACAGCGGCAAAGAGGGTACCGTACCCAAAATGAACAAGCTGGGTACTGATACCTGGGAACGACTCAAGAAAACCACAAAAAAAAAAGTTAAGGACATCGCCCGTGACCTGATCAAGCTTTACGCGCTGCGTAAGGCACAATTGGGAAATGCCTTTTCGCCCGATAGCTATCTGCAAACTGAGCTGGAGGCATCGTTCCTTTACGAGGATACTCCCGATCAGGAAAAAGCTACCGCCGACTTTAAAAGGGACATGGAATCGCCCCACCCTATGGATAGGCTGATTTGCGGCGACGTAGGCTTTGGTAAAACCGAAGTGGCCGTGCGCGCGGCATTTAAAGCTGTGGCCGATAGCAAACAGGTGGCCATACTGGTACCAACCACTATTTTAGCCGCCCAGCACTACAAAACATTTACCGACAGGCTCAAAGGCTTCCCTGCCAATATTGATTATGTGAACCGCTTTAAATCGAGCAGGCAGATCAAGGATACCCTCGAGAAACTGAAGGAAGGCAAGGTAGATATTATTATAGGTACCCATCGCCTGGTAAGCAAAGATGTAAAGTTTAAAGACCTTGGGCTGATGATCATTGACGAGGAGCAAAAGTTTGGCGTATCAACCAAAGAGAAGCTTAAGCAAATGCGCGCCAATGTGGATACGCTTACCTTAACCGCTACCCCAATTCCGCGTACCCTGCATTTTTCGCTCATGGGTGCGCGCGACCTTTCCATTATATCTACACCTCCACCAAACAGGCAGCCGGTAGTTACCGAACTGCATGTGTTTAATGATACCCTGATAAAAAGTGCCGTTGAGTTTGAGTTAGAGCGTGACGGCCAGGTTTTCTTTATTCATAACCGCGTAGCCGATTTACCGCAATTGGGCGGCATGATCCATAAGCTGGTACCAAAAGCACGCATAGGCATAGCACACGGGCAACTGGAAGGCGACGCGCTGGAGGATGTAATGCTCAAATTTGTGAACCATGAGTATGATGTATTGGTGGCCACTACCATTATTGAGGCTGGTTTGGATATCCCCAATGCCAATACCATCATCATTAACTACGCCCATATGTTTGGCCTGAGCGATCTGCACCAGATGCGCGGACGTGTTGGGCGAAGCAATAAAAAAGCCTATTGTTACCTGTTAAGTCCGCCGTTGTCAACATTAACCAGTGAGGCCCGCAAACGCCTGAGCGCAATTGAGGAATTCAGCGACCTTGGCAGCGGCTTCAATGTGGCCATGCGCGATCTGGACATCCGTGGTAGCGGCAACCTGCTTGGTGCCGAGCAAAGCGGCTTTATTGCCGAAATTGGTTTCGACATGTATCACAAGATCCTGGACGAAGCCATACAGGAGCTGAAAGAAGATGAATTTAAAGGCGTGTTCCCGGATGATAAACCTCGGCCATTTATTTCCTTTACCCAAATTGATACCGATCTGGAGATCCTGATCCCGGATGAATATGTAACTAACATAGCTGAACGATATAATCTGTACACCGAACTTTCCAAACTGGAAAACGAGGTAGAGCTATCCGCGTTTCAGCAACAACTGCATGACCGTTTCGGGGCTATACCACCACAGGTAAACGACCTGTTGAACACTATGCGCCTGCAATGGCTGGGCAAGACTATTGGGTTCGAGAAGATATCCCTTAAAAAGAATGTGTTGCGCGGTTATTTTATCAGCAACCAGCAGTCGCCATATTTTGAATCGGATGCGTTCCGCAACGTACTTACCTTTGTACAATCAAACATGCGCCGCACCAATTTAAAGGAAGTTAAAAACACCCTGCGCCTAAGCATTGAAGGCGTAAACAGTATTGACCAGGCGGTATTATTTTTAAATGAGATAGCAGGAATGGTTGGGGTTGATTAGGGATTGAGCGTAACTATAGGGAGGCCCATAATTGCGTCCCCTATCTATATAACTCAAAATATTTTGATATCCCTTGTATAATCTAAAGATAGATTAACTACAGGGGCAATAACCTGGTCATAATGATCCATTGCTCCGTCCCCATTAATATCTCTAAACATAAGACCTCCAATTATACCCGGAGGTGTTTGTATGGGGTGCGACGTTATATCTACCTGCGTTTTAAAAATACCAGTAGGGATAAATCCGTTATAAAGGTTTTTTTCATTTCCATTTTGAACAAGGACGTAATACTTGGTTAAATTACTTACAATAAATTTAGCTTTCCCCTCTTTATCGGTTGTTTTAGTCTCTTTTGGATTATTATTAATTACCGCGGCCGAGTCTACATATAGTTTTATTAGTGCTCCGTTTGATGCAACACCAGTTCTTCCATCGGTTACAGTTATTTCAAAAGAGGCCGAACCTTTTTTACTGCAGGACAATAAAGCAATACCAGCAAGGCAGGATAATATCAAAAGTTTAGGTTTTTTCATGATCGCTAAAATACAAATAATCTTAAATACTAAACTTTTAAGATAAAACGCGTCATTGCGAGGTACGAAGCAAGAAGCCTCACCCAACCCTCTCCTTTGGAGAGGGCTTTAAAATGCTTTTTTAAGTCTCCCCTTTTGGGGGAGATTTAGAGGGGGCTTTTTGCTTCGTACCTCGCAATGACGCGTGGGCTGATTTTTAGGCTTGCATCACCCCACCTTTTTATAAATATCCCTCAAATTCCTACCCATTTCCTGGTAATCAAGGCCATAGCCTACTACAAATTCATTCTCAATTTCAAAGCCTACATATTTAAGCTCTTCAATTTGAGTAAGCAGCGCGGCGGGTTTAAGCAACAGGGAACATGCTGTTATTGATGCCGGGTTACGTTGTTTTAGTTTATCTATCAGGTAATGCAGGGTATTGCCGGTATCTACAATATCCTCAATGATCACCACGTCACGGTCTTTTATATCCATGATCAAGTCGATATCATCACGTATTTTAAGTTTGCTGGTTGTACCTCCATAATAGGAAGCCAGCTTGGTAAAAGCAATTTCGCAGGGGATATCAATTTGTTTAATCAGATCGGCGATGAACAAAAAGCTGCCATTCAGCACGCCAATAAATATGGGTATACTATGCTGATAATCGGTATTTAACTGTTGGCCAATGGCTTTGGTACGTTCTATTATTAATTTTTCATTGATAAGGGGCTCAAATTCAAGGTCGGAAATTTTAATTTTCATAGGAGATGGGGCTACTTTAAATGTTTTGGGGGTATTTAACTAATATGCATATTAGTTAACCTGTGTGTTCATTTTGTTTTTTTTTCGAAAATAGTATAAATCGCTTACAATAACACGAAAATAATTGTAACGTATATAACGTTATCTTTGCTGCTCATGATCGATTACCAGGCTTACACCTTACCCAATGGCATCAGGATATTGTATAAACATGCACCATTTGCCATAACACACTGCTGCTTTATTGTAAACGCCGGCTCGCGCGATGAAGGCGCGCAACAGGAGGGTCTTGCTCATTTTATTGAACACCTGCTATTTAAGGAAACCGAGAAGCGTAGCACCACCCAAATTTTAAACCGGCTTGAACTGGTTGGCGCCGATCTTAATGCCTATACTACCAAAGAATATACCTGCATACACGCGTCATTGCTTAACCAGCATCTGGAGCGTTCTATGGACCTGTTTGAGGATATCATGTTCCACYCCACATTTCCGGAAGATGAGCAGGAAAAAGAAAAGGGCGTAATACTTGACGAGATAGCCTCATATCTTGACCAGCCCGAAGAGGCCATACAGGATGATTTTGAGGAACTGCTTTTTGCCGATCATCCTATCGGTAAAAACATTTTAGGAACACCCGATACCGTTGCCAAAATGAATGGCGATGATGTAAGGGCTTTTATTAAGGCCAATTACAGCACATCAGAAATGATATTCGCGGTTCATGGCAATTATGACTTTAAGAAGATCATCAGGTTAGCTGAAAAGTATTTTGGTGCCGTTGCTGTAAATCAACCTCAAAAAAACAGGATCGTACCGCAGGCCAACTTAAGCGGTATCCATCTTGTTAAAAAAACCATATCACAAACGCATTGTATTATTGGCAACCAGGCCTATTCATCATCGCACAAATACAAAAATGGCCTGTTGTTGTTAAATAACCTGTTGGGCGGTATGGGTATGAGCAGTCGCCTTAACCTGGAGATCCGCGAAAAGCACGGCATTGCCTATACCATCGAATCGAACTATACGGCCCTCACAGATACGGGTATTTTTTCTATTTATTTTGGAACCGATACCGAGAAAGCCGACAAGGCGGCCCGACTGGTGCATAAGGAACTTAAAAAACTGCGCGAACAAAAACTGGGCACCCTGCAACTGCACCAGGCCAAAGAAAAATTTATTGGCCAGATAGCCCTTGCCGAAGAAAACCGGATGAGTCTGATCATATCAATGGCTAAAAGTTTGCTCGATTTTAACCACATTGATACGCTGGAAGATGTTTTTGCAAAGATAAACGCCGTAACCGCCGAACAAATGCTTGAAATAAGCAATGAAATATTTGATATTGACAAGTTGATTACATTGATTTTTGAGCCTAAATAATAATCCTGTATTTTTGCATAATGAAATACCCTATCATCGCCTACGGAGACCCTGTTTTAAGGAAAAAAGCAACAGCAATTGAACCTGAAGAATACCCGCATATAAAAGAGTTGGTTGAAAATATGTTCGAAACCATGTATGCCGCGCGCGGCGTAGGATTAGCTGCTCCTCAGGTGGGTATGTCCATGCGTTTGTTTGTAGTTGATGCTACTGTTTTTAGTGATGAGGAGCCCGATCTTAAGGACTTTAAAAAAGTATTTATAAATGCTACTGTTTTAGAGGAAACCGGCGAAGAATGGGGATTTAACGAAGGCTGCCTGAGCATTCCGGATATAAGAGAAGATGTGTACCGCAAGCCGGTTGTAAAGTTATCCTACTATGATGAAAACTGGAAACACCATGAAGCAACCTTTAATGGTTTAGCGGCACGTGTTATACAGCATGAGTATGATCATATTGAAGGCAAGCTGTTCACCGATAAACTTAGCCCCCTGCGCAAGCGCCTTATTGAGAAAAAGCTGAACGATATTTCAAAAGGGATGGTTGACGTAGACTATAAAATGAAATTCCCGGCCGTTAAAAAAGGGCGGTAGTTTTAAATATTAGGTTCAATTTTTTGAGTCCTAAGTTCAAAGCCCTTAGCCTTAAGTAGCCGTTTAAATATCCTCCTTAGACTTACGATTTTCGACTTAGGACTATCTTTTTAATAGTATTTCCTACTTAGAACTGAGGACCTTAGACTTAAGACTAATTATTACTGCTCTTATTATCTGATTCGGTTATTTGCTTGATTAAACTACCCCAGGCCAGCGGATTAAGCAGTGGGTTGGGTGTTAATGAATGCGAATTCAGGATACTGGTATGCATGCCTTGTGCATTGGCTGATTGTATTTCCTGTGCATCCCTCGGTAATACGTTCGATAAGGCCACCATTGATGTGCGGCTTACATTTTTCCGGGCAATATCCAGATCGTCATCGGCCAGCTTTATAGCCAAAAAGTCTTTTTTAAACTCATCCGTGGTAGCCCATGGGAATACATGGAAGGTTGGCAGGTTTATAATTTGCGCTTTAAGCGATACCTGCAGGGTATAGCTTTTATTGGGCACATTTGCTGGTATTACTACAGTTACCGGGCCATAACCCACACAGGTGAATCGCAGGGTATCCTGTTCATGCGCAACAAAAGAAAAATAGCCCTTATAGTTTGATAAACTAATCGTGTTACGTACAGACGTATTGGTAATGGTTACGTAGGGCACTATAACATTGCTGCTATCGGCATTATGTACGATACCAGTAAATTGTACAATCGGCCTTTCTTCGTGGTTTTGCGCAAAGGCACCAATTGTTGCAAATAAAAATAAAATGGCAATTAAATATTTCATATACCAATCACTCTTTCCTGAATATACTACCCGTTATAGGCGGAAAAAGTTTCAAAACTTTAATCAAAAGTACGTTAATACCGTAAATATACCCGGTTTTTAACAATACTTAACACTACCTTAAATTTTCAGGAAGTACCGCGTTGGGGTCGTCAATATCCGTTAAATTAATAGCCTCAATAGCGGTAATTTCAGGAACCGCTTTCTTAATAGCCTCTTCAATACCGGCTTTAAGTGTCATGATGCTCATGGGGCATGACCCACATGAACCCAATAGCTTTAATTTAACTACACCTTCAGGGGTGATTTCCTCAACCGAAACATTCCCGCCATCAGCTTCCAAATACGGACGGATGGTATCTAAAGCTGCTTCTACCTGACTTAATAAACTCATTTTTACTAATTTATAACAGAAGTAAAGTTACTTAATTATTTACAATATTTTAATTCGAATAATTTGCCTCTGGCCATTACACTATCCTCATAAATATTATTGTTCTAAAGGTCTTATCTCCTGATTCTTGTTTCTTAACGTTATCTCTAATTCACAATAGCCTCATTACCCAGCGCCTTTGCATTTGAAATAGCAACCTGCTGCGCTACGCGGCGGGCCATCTCTAAAAACGCCTGGGTCATTACGCCATCCTCTTCCAGTATAGTGGGCTTACCGGCATCGCCAGAGTCGCTTATACTTTTTACTAACGGAATTTMACCCAAAAATGGTACATCAAGTTGCATGGCCAGTTTTTGCCCGCCGCCTTTACCAAAAATATAATATTTGTTTTCGGGCAGCTCGGCCGGTGTAAAGTACGACATGTTTTCAACCACACCCAGTATCGGCACATTAATAGCCGGCATTAAAAACATGCCTATCCCCTTTTTAGCGTCGGCAAGGGCCACGTTTTGTGGTGTGGTTACAATTACCGCCCCCGTTACCGGGAAAGTTTGCGTAACAGTAATGTGTATATCGCCCGTTCCGGGTGGCAGGTCAATTACCAGGTAATCCAGTTCGCCCCAGTCGGCATCATTAAACAATTGTTTTACCGCGGTTGATACCATTGGCCCGCGCCATGGCACCGGCTGGTTAGGGTCAGTAAAGAAACCTATGGATAATAACTTAATACCGTATTTCTCTATCGGCTCTATACGGGTTTTGCCATCAACCTGACTGGCCTGCGGGCGCACCCCCTCCAAACCAAACATAATAGGTATCGATGGGCCGTAAATATCGGCATCAATTAAACCTACTTTAGCCCCGGCTTTGGCTAAACCCAGTGCCAGGTTTACCGCCACGGTTGATTTGCCAACGCCCCCCTTGCCCGATGCAACCGCTATAATATTTTTAACGCCGGGCACCCCGGTGTTTTTTTGCGAAGTAACCCTTGATGTCATATTAATACTCACCACGGCCTCCTTACTTATAAAATAGCTGATGGCATTACGGCACGCGTTTTCTATCATTGCTTTTAGCGGACAGGCCGGTGTGGTTAGTATGACTGAAAAACTAACGTTGTTGCCATCTATATGTATGTCCTGTATCATGTTAAGGGTAACCAGGTCCTTTTTCAGATCGGGTTCCTCAACATTGCCCAGTGCTTGTAAAACTTGTTCTTTGGTAATTATCATAATATATGGCAAATTTATGAAAACAGGCCGTTGATTTGTGTTTGTTAAAGAAACAATTTGCAGAAACAACCGTTTGCAGGGGATAAGATTTAGTTTAGTTTTGGAAAAATTTACATATGAAGCGCCTTAATCCTAAATACATACGCATAGCCGCATTTATACTGATACCGTTGTTACTTATATTTTTAATCGGCGGTTATATAGCCTATTCAAAACGTGAGGCCCTGCTTCAAAAAGCTATTGACAAAGCTAAAGCAAAAGCAAAAAGGGATTATAATTTAGATGTAAAAATAGGGTCGGCCCATTTTACAGGTATGAGCACTGTATCATTTTCTGATATAACCATAGTGCCCGAGCAGCGCGACAGCTTGCTTAACATCAAAAATCTGGTAGTAAGTGTTAAGCTGTTACCTCTTGTAATTGGCGATATTAAACTGGCCGATGTTGTTTTACAGGATGGATTTATTAAACTCACCAATATTAAGGGGGTTAAGAATTTTGATTTTCTTTTTAAAAAGAAAAAAGATACCACCGTCACGCGTCCAAAGGTCGACCTGTCTGAGCTGGCCGGTAACCTGATAAATGAGTTACTTTACAAAATCCCGGATAACCTGCATCTTAATAATTTCACCATAAATTTTAAGGGCGATAGCAGCCGGATAAATTTATTGACCAAAACCGCGCTGATAAAAGATGGTGATCTAACATCAACTATTAATGTGGATAATGGTGCTTCCATTTGGCATGTTGCCGGTAAAATGCACCCGTCTGATAAAGATATCGACGTAAAGCTTTACGCCGATGGTAAAAAAGTAGAGTTGCCTATCATCGAAAAAAAGCTAAAGCTTAGACTGAATTTTGATACCATCAGCACCAAACTAACAAAAGTGGAGCATAGTGGCGGCGAAACAAGAATTTATGGTTCATGGGCGGTGCATAATTTATTGATCAATCATCCGGCCATATCCTCCGGCGATATTGTGTTTCCTAACGCTTCCATTGATGCTAACTTATTTGTGGGTAGTAATTACATCTCTCTTGACAGTTCATCGCTTATACATATTAAAAAACTTACAGCAAAGCCTTTTATCAAGTACACCCTGAACCCGGTTAAAATTTATGAACTTAAAATTAATACCGGCTGGTTAAATGCTACTGATATTTTTGATTCTTTCCCTTCGGGGATGTTTGACGCGCTTGATGGCATACAGGTTTCCGGTAAATTAAACTATGCCCTTAATTTTTATATGGATGCCAGCAAGCCCGACGATCTGCAGTTTGACTCACGGCTTAGCAAGGATAATTTCAGGGTGGTGAAATATGGCAAAACCGACCTTACTAAACTAAACAGCCCATTTGTACATACACCTTATGAAAGAGGCAAACCGATGTCGCCTCATTTGATTGGTCCGGAAAACCCGGAATTTACGCCGCTTGAACAGATTGCGCCCAGCCTGCGTAACGCCGTAATGACGGCCGAAGACCCTTCTTTTTACACTAATCACGGCTTTGTGGAAGAAGCATTTCGCAAATCGTTAGTTACAGACTTTAAGACCAAGAAATTTAAACGCGGCGGCAGCGGTATATCTATGCAGTTGGTTAAAAATGCTTTTTTGAGCAGGGAAAAAACACTTGCCCGTAAAATTGAGGAGATTCTGATTGTTTGGATAATCGAAAACAACCGCATCATGACTAAAAACCGGATGCTGGAGGTTTACCTGAATATTATTGAATGGGGTCGCGGTATATATGGTATATCAGAGGCATCGCATTATTACTTTGGCAAATCCCCTTCAGAGCTTACCCTGGGCGAGAGTATTTACCTGGCCAGCATTGTTCCGTATCCCAAAGGCGGTCTGTACGCTTTTCAGCCCGATGGCACGCTTAGGCCGGGTTTGCATGGCTACTTTAACCTAATTGGCAGATTAATGGCTGGCAAGGGGCTTACACAGCGCGACACCAGTGCTTACGGGTTTTATACCGTCCGTTTAAGAGAGGGCTTGCGCCGGACCATTGCTCCTGTTGACACCGCTACTGCCGATAGCCTGATGAAACAAAGTGACGACACCGAAATTTTACCCGTACTTGAGGATCCTGTAAAGAAACCAAACTTTTTTCAGCGCCTTTTTGGCAAAAAAGATTCTACCGCTAAAAAAGAGGAAGAGAAGCAAAAAACAGCCAAAGAAATACTAAAAGAGCAAATTGAGGCGCTTAAACAAGATTATAAAGTCAGGATAGATAATGTTGATACTACAGGAAAGACTAAAAAGGAAATACGGCAGGAAAAACGGCGTCTGAAAAAAGAGCAAAATGATAAGGAAGATGAGCTGAAAGAAAAGGCCAACTTATAGCTTGCGCATGTAAATTAGATGTTTAAACATCTAATTTACATGCGGGTGACGCCAGTGTGTGTTTAAACATCTAATTTTGTTTAAACAAAAAAGAAATCATCATGTCACTCATAGAAAAATTACAATGGCGCGCTGCCATTAAAAAATTTGATACTACTAAAAAGATAACTGCCGAACAGTTAGATGGCCTTTTAAGCGCTGTACAGCTTGCCCCTACCTCATTGGGCCTGCAATCATTTAAAGTTATTGTTGTTCAGGATGCCGAAACAAGAGAAAAATTAAGGGCTGCGGGTTATAACCAACCGCAAATCACAGATTCTGCCGCGTTATTTGTTTTCGCCTCCTTAACTAATCTCGATGAAGACTTCGGGAAAAAATTCATTGATCTTGTTGCCTCAACCCGCAGTGTTGAACGTGAAAGCCTGGAAGGTTATGAGCAAATGGTTTTAGGTACCTTAAGCGGCCGTACCGATGAGCAAAAACTGGCCTGGTCACACAGACAGGCTTACATTGCCCTGGGTGTATTGTTAAGCGCCGCTGCCGACCTTGGCATTGATGCCGGACCAATGGAGGGTTTTGACCCACAAAAATTTGATGAAATACTTGGGCTCAAAGAAAAGGGCTTAACCACATCTGTAATAGCTGCAGTTGGTTTCCGTGCCGAAGATGATGTTTACAGCAAAATGATCAAAGTACGCAGACCAAAAGAAGAACTTTTTATTCACGTATAAATTAATAATTGGGTTTGACCGGACACATTTTGATAATGTTGTTGTTAGGGATAGTTGATTGGGTTATTGGCTTTTCTTTGTGTCCGGTTGGCCCAATTGTTTTTTAACCGACTGCCTTTCTGTACATATTTCGGGTTATCCACTCACATAACCGCAAGTTAATCAATGGCATGCCCTTTGCATTATCTGAACCGGACAGATGGGAAGATCATGGCAAAGAAAATATTAATTGTAGACCACAGTGAGTTAATGATAGAAGTTATGTCATATATATTGACGAGCAACGGCTATGAGGTAATTTCACTGACCCGGCCCGATCATATATTTAATAACATCCGCTTAAACCACCCCGATCTGATTATACTTGACACACTTTTACCCGGAATTGATGGCCGGGATGTATGCCGCCTGCTGAAGCTAAACAAGGAAACCAAAAATCTCCCGGTAATTATTTGTTCAGAAGGTGATGAGAATGATGAATCCTTACGAAAAAAGGGAGCTCCTGATGATGTGCTGCACAAGCCTTTTGATATGAATAACCTGATTGAAAAGGTAAAATTACAGTTAGCGGCCTAAATAATTTGTTTCGTTTTTTTTTAAATGCTTGATTTATTAGCAACAGTTGTATATTTACCCCCGAGGAGAAAAAGATGGGACTGCCACTACGCATAACTTATAACGAAACTGACCACGTTTACCAGATCAACACAACACCTATTAACAAGACTACCTGTGAGCTTGAGATATTGCTGAACGGCGAAAAAATAACCCTACAAAAAGATATACGTGGCGCATGGGTACAAATGGGCGAAGGGCCATTGATCGATCCTGAATTTGCTCAGGCCCTGGGGCGCTCTGTTTCTTTACGGTTCAGGATGTAAGGCCTGTCTCCTGCTATCTTTTTCCGTTTATTTAATTAGTTTCTCCGCCCACCACTCGCCGAAGCGTTAAGTATAATACTTAATAGCTTTTCAGCCCTGAACGTTATTGATTTTGACAACCAAACATGATATTTTTGTATCATGCCTGCAATTCCATTACCTAAAACATTAAAAAAGCCGAGATCATACCGGGAAACCCCGCTGACCAGCCCAACCCTTTGTTATAAGTTTTTAACCAAGGGGCGATCATGAGCATTCTTGTAACAGGGAGCGCAGGGCACCTTGGCGAAGCCATTATGCGGAGCTTACGCACCCAGGGGAGGCAGGCGCAAGGGGTGGATATCAAACCGTCGCCTTTTACCAATTTTGTAGGGTCAGTAACCGACAGAGGTTTTATTAAACAGTGCATGATTGGTGTGCAGGCAGTTATTCATACAGCCACTTTGCACAAACCACATATTGCAACCCACACTTACCAGGATTTTATTGACACCAACATCAGCGGTACGCTGGCATTGCTCGAGGAGGCTGCGGCAGCAGGCGTAAGATCTTTTATTTACACCAGCACTACAAGCACGTTCGGGTCGGCGCTTACTCCCGCCGAAGATGAACCCGCGGCATGGATAACGGAGAGCGTGGCTCCCATTCCCAGGAATATATATGGCGTAACCAAAGTTGCAGCCGAAAATTTATGCGAGCTTTTTGCCCGGAAACAGCACTTGTCTGCAATAGTTTTACGCACATCACGGTTCTTTCCCGAAGCTGATGATGATGCCGCCATAAGAGGAAAATACAGTTCGGCCAACGTGCAGGCAAATGAATTGCTTTATCGCCGGGTTGATATGGAAGATGTGGTTAGCGCCCACTTGCAGGCAGTTGAAAAAGCGCAGCACATTGGATTTGGCCGCTATATTATATCGGCTACAACCCCGTTTACTCATGATGACCTGACCATGCTCCGCATGAATGCCCCAGAAGTGGTACGGCGCTTATTCCCTGATTATGACAGTCTTTTTGCCAAACAGCAATGGAACATGTTCCCGGGTATTGATCGTGTTTATGTAAACAGCCGGGCTCAGGAAGAGTTGGAATGGCGACCGAAATATGATTTCCCGTACGTACTTGAATGTATTCGTACAGGCAGGGATTTCAGAAGCCCCTTAGCACGCGAAGTTGGCAGCAAGGGGTATCATGACGCCCTATTTGAGCACGGGCCCTATCCTGTTGAATAAAGAGCAGGCGGCGCGGCAACGATTTTACAATGAAAATAAATTATTAAGCTTTTCTTTGGCGCTATTTAATATCATTTCTTTATAGCCGCTTTCCTCTATCAGTTCTGCAAGCTTGTAGCCATAATATTCTTTAGTCAAAACATCTGTATTCAAATACAATGCCTCAGAGAGCGCTTTTAATTTATCGGCGTTTAATTGGTTTTTGCCACACTCTATGCGACTGAGCTGAGCACGATCTATCTTGATCTTTTTTGCCAGGTCTTCTTGTGAAATATTTAGCTCAAGGCGTTGCCTTTTAATATACGCGCCGAAGTTTGGCAGCTTATCTTTTTCTTCTTTTTTTGAAACAAAAGTAGGGATATCAACAGGAGCATCAGCGTCAACCGAGTTGGGGTTGAACCGGTTTATACTTTCAAACAGGCTTGAAAACCTAATAGACATTTGTTCAAACCAGCTTTGCTCAATACTGTAGGTGATGTTACCTTTTGCGCCATTGGCTTTTATAAGGCCCAGGGACCTTAATTCTGAAACATGCTTATTAATAGTCTCTATATTGAAACTTGTAGTATAGAGCGCATCCCTATTGATCGAGAACCCATTTTCAATAATCGTTCTAACAATAAAAACCCTTACCGGCAATGCCAGGGCCCTGGCAAATTGTGATAATTCATTATCGTTGAAATTAAGGTTCGTTAATTTCATATGTTCTCCATGCGTTTCAATTATTTCTATAAAAAAAGGCTACCTCAAATTTATTGAGGCAGCCTTTGATATGTTTTTTATATTACTTGGTTACTGCACCAGGAGTAGTATAAGGCATTGTTTGAGGGTCAAAATTAGCCCAACCAGTTGTCCAGTCGGTTGTACCAACAGCACCTTTGTATGTAACTTTTTCAAAGAAAGCATCGGTCACCTTAGCATCAGTGAATAAAGCACCGGCAGCAGCGATTGATCCGGCTTTAACTGTAAAGTTAGGTGTGCCCGGGCTTGCAAAATCAGATGAGAACTTAAATGGATCAGTGATAACCGCATCAGCAAATAAAGCAGGGTTAAAAACGTTATCTGTTCTTAATTTAGTCTCAAATAGACCTTTGTTTTCGCCTTTAACTTCATTGGTTTTGGTTCCTAAAATGATATTGTTTGTGAAAACTAAACGACCGGCGGTGTAATTGGTAGAGGTTGAAGCCGGGGTAGTTACTTTTGAATCGTCAATATAAACACCATCTACATAACCTGAAAATACAGAGTTTAAAATGCTTATAGCAGAGTTACGACGAATTTGAGCACCGTGCTGATAGTTGGCGTTAACGGTAGCTTCACCAACTTTTGTTATTGGGCCTAATAAGGTCATGTTTGAGAAAACAGCCGAGGTTTGAGGTGTTTTATCAGAGCCATTATTATCGTTATCTGATTCAAAACTGTTTGAGCCTGAATTATCTGCAAGGCTTTTAAAGCGTTGGCTTATCCCAAACTGAACTTTACCAGAGAAACCAAAGTCGGTATCAAAGTCATCATCAAGGCTACCCATGGCAATAAGGTGCTTACATTGTACTGTACCGCCAAACCACTCAAAAGCATCGTCACCAGAACGGTAAACTTGTACATAATCAATAGTTGTTCCTTTACCAACACCACCAAAGGTAAGGCCGTTAATTTCGTTATCAGGTGAAAAAGGGATACCTGCATATTCAATACGTACATATTTTAAAGTACCAGAGTTGTCATTAACCTCTGTACCGCCATACTGAATGTATTTAGCAGCATTGCCTTTAGCGTCCAAACCACCTTCAATACCTACATTATCACCCTGGTTAACCGGGGCTTTTCCTAACAGGATGATACCACCCCAATCTCCATTTGTCCTTGCACCTGATTCAAATGCCGATGTAAATACAATTGGCTTGGCAGCAGTACCCTCTGCCATGATTTTTGAACCGCGGGTAATGGTCAAAGTACCTTTACTTGCTTTATCTCCTTTTATCAGGGTTCCTGGCTCAATGGTTAATGTTGCTCCGTTAGTTACGTAAACAAAGCCTTTGATTAAATAAATTTTATCGGCTTTCCAGGTGGTGGCTGTTGCAATATCACCGGTTACTGTAACAGTGTTGCTTGTTTTAGTAGTATCTGTAACCGGCGGGTCAATAGTCGCCGATTTTTTGCTACATGCAGCTGAGAAAAGAGCTACAACAAGCGCTAAAAATAATCCTTGTTTTTTCATGATTTTCTTTTTGGGTTCGATTAAATCTGTATTGTTAATTTAGTTGTGAGATTCCTTTATTGCTTGTATTAAAAATTGTAACTGAAGGTTAGGGCATAGGTAGATCCCGGCTTGAATTTTTTGAATGTATTACCGGTGCCGCCTTTAGGGTTTTTGTCGAGCTCGTAGTAAAAATTGTAATTCTGATTAAACAGATCGTTACCGTTTAATTTAATCTCACCTTTGTTTTTGAGCACTTTGTAGCCAATCTGGAAATCAAGTACATTTCTTGGAGCTTCATACACACTCGGGAAATTTGACCCTCCGGCATAAAAAATTCGTTTCCCTAAACGGTTGTACAGGATGTTAAGTGATAAGGCGTTGTTAAAGGCATTATGCTGAAAACCGGCATTAATAACATAAGGTGATTGCCCTACCAATGATCTGGTGGGTTCAAGCAGATTAGGGTTAGCCGGGTTTTGGACACGTGATTTGGTTAGAGCCAGGTTGGCATAAAGCGTACTGTTTTTAAAAAATCCGGCGTCATCAATAAAATCAAGCGTTTTACGGGCTTCCATTTCGGCACCATAAACGTAGGCCGATTTTGCATTGAAATAGCTTATAGTAGTTGATGAGTTTACGTCATCAATACTCGGCTCAATGGCGTTATAAAACTTCTTATAGAAAACTGATACGGAGAATATTTGACCAGCAGAAGGATAAAACTCATATCTTAAGTCGGCGTTGTCAATAGCTGTTCTTTGTAAATTGGAATTACCTTCCTGAGTAGCTAACAGCTCATAATCATAATAAGAAAAGGGTGCAAGTTCCCTAAACTCCGGACGTGCCAGGGTGCGATAGTACGATGCCCTTAAATTTGCTTTGGTTGTTAAGCTATAAGTAATGTTTACTGATGGCAGGAAATCGGTATTATTTAATTCGGCCTGTGGTTGTTGTTGATCAGGATCGAGGGTGTTTAATTTCAGATCAAATTTTTCAACCCTTACACCATAAACTACTCTCAATTTATCACTTAGCTTATTATCAAGCATCACATAACCCGCATTGGTGTAGCTGTGTGCATTGTAATTATCATTAGGGGCAGATATTTCATCAAGCTCAAATGCTCCTGAGTTAACTGCATTTGGCCCGAAAAGTGTTTGTATCGGTCTTTCCCTGATATCACTTGTTCCGTCTTTTATTATTACTCCCAGAAAACGGGCATTAAAATCACGTTTACGATATTGAGAAGCAATGCCGACCTTGAAATTGCTGGTTTGATTAAATAACTTAACAGGCAACTTGAAATCAACTTTACCTGAATAGATATTCTCATTCAAATCTGAAAAGAAACGGGCATTTTCTTTTCCTAAATTGGTTATGCTTGCCACATAAGCACTGCCGGCATTTGGCTGTACGTAGTTTATTTTTCTTTGATCGGGCTGGCTATTTAAAATATTGCTGTAGCCCAGGCTCCAGTCTATTTTTGCATTTGACGCTCCAAGCTTATGATCACCATCCAATGTGGTTTTAAACAACGCTTTTTGCGTTAAATCATACGCGTAAAACCTATTATCATTGGCACCGTTTGAATTGTTTGTGCCGGTACGATAGGTGAAAATATCGTCGAAAGTACGATTGTAAAGATTCTTGAGGGTTATTTTGTTATTACCAAAGCTGTATGCAAAATTTGCCAGCGCTCCAACATTTGTAGAAAACTTGTATTGATTTTCTGTAAAATCAAAGTTATTATATTGCCTGATCAAATCAGGGATTGTGGTTTCGGCATTACGGTAAGTTAAAGCTATGGTAGTACCGAAACGGTTTTTGTTTTCGCCTATTTCCTGTACGTTACCCAGGGTAAACTGATAGCTTTGCCCTAAAAACGCTTTTTTGTTATAGATGTTAAAATCATTGTTAAGCGAGTTGATAGATTGTATATTTTGCTGGTTGGTTAACCTTGGCGGACCAATTACCTGTTTTGTGGTTGGGAAATTATCAACCAGCTCCCTTGCACCACCATCAAAACCAAAATAATCGCTTGTATTGCGGTAGCCGCTTTGGAAGTTTTTAAAGGTACTTTGCGAGTTATAACTGTAACCGGCTCCGATGCTAACGAAGTTTTGATCAGGTATATCTTTAGTAAGTACTTGTATATTACCTCCTGCAAAATCGGCAGCAATGTCGGGAGTTGCCGTTTTGCTGATAACGATATTCTCGATCAGGTTGGCCGGAACAATATCAAATGAAAACGCTTTACGGTTAGGCTCTGTACTGGGCAATGGCGTACCATCAAGTGAGGCGCTGTTATAGCGGTCGCTAAGACCACGTACCACCACAAATTTATTATCCTGAATGGTAGTACCGCTTACTCTTTTTAAAACATCACTTGTGCTTCTGTCTGGTGACTTCTTGATCAGCTCAGAAGATATACCGTCAGATATGGATACGCTGTTTTTTTGAATGGCGTATAATGAGGCTACAGATGCCTGGCGATAAGTTGCTTTTACAACTACTTCTTTAAGTGCTGTAGAGGCCGCTTCTTGTAAAACAACATCAAGATTGGTAACTGCGCCGCCTTTTACTTCAATATCAGAAACTGATTTACTTTGGTAGCCTATATACTTTACAATTATAGTATACCTGCCTGGCTGCAGGTTATTTAAAACATACCGTCCGTCAACATTGGTGGCAGCACCCTGGGCTGTTCCTTGTACGCCAACAGTTGCTCCAATCAGTGTTTCGCTGGTTTTTTGGTCAATGATCTTACCTGCAATCTTTCCGCTACTTTGTGCAAAAAGCGTTGAGTTAATTAACAGGAAAGGAAAAGCTATAAAGAGTAAGTGTTTTATTTTCAACATAATAATTTTTAATGACGGGTCAAAATTACCCCGGCATCATTAAATCCATGTTAACAAAAGATTATCAAATCGAATATCTTAGATGTTAGATTTGACTATAAGCAACATGAAATTAACTTTAGGGAAAATGAAGATTTCATGAAGAAATTATGAAGGGCTATTAATTGGTGATTAAATTATAATCAAGGGCTTTATCTTTGTGCATTCTCTAAACATGGCTAATCATAAAAAGGGGGAATTTGCCTCAACAGATCAACATATATCAATGGTGGCAAAAGCGCTTTCGCATCCCGCCAGAATTGCTATACTCCGGATTCTTGCTTTGCGCAAACAATTTACCTGCGGCGAAATTGTAGACGTATTGCCTTTAGCCCAACCAACGGTTTCTCATCACTTAAAGGAATTGATGGAATCGGGGCTTATTACCGTTACCATTGACGGAAAGAAGTCATTATATGATGTTAACTGGAATAGCTGGAATAAATATACCGGTGAGCTTGACCTCCTGATTGCAGCAATGAGTAGAAACTAAACACTTACTGCTCCTCCCCCTCATTTAAGGGTTGTACTGATAAACAACCTGATAGGGCACTTTTTTCAATGTTGCCGAAATCTGCCCGATACCAAGATCTTTCTGTTGTGGAGTTGGTTCACAAAATGAGTAGGCTTTGCCTTTGTAAATAACCGTATTGCCAACAGGTTTATCAAACTGAACGGCCATACTGATATGCGTAGGATACAATAGGGCTATCATCGGTAAGTTGTAAATTTCTTTTACCAAATAAAAAAACAGAGCAGCCCTGTCATCGCAATCACTGTATTTAGAAAATAAGGTTTCTTCGGGCGACAACCTTTTTTCTTTCCCAAAATTCGCATGATCATCCTCATATAAAAAAGCGTAACGGGTAAAGCGCATCAGGTAGTCAACCCCTTTTGTTTTACTCATTCCCTGTGTGTTTTTTCTGAGCAATGGTATAAGAGAACTATATGTTTCCTTACTTAACGGAATATTAAAATACGATTCAAAATCAACCCCGGGGTAATTTGCAAAAATCCGCTCTACATCGGCATTAAGCTTTATTTTAAAGTAATAAACTTTGCGGCGATAAGTAAATTGCAGGTCTTTTTCAAAATAGTTGTCAGGAATAAAATCAGGCATCCTTGTCACTTTGTATGAAAATGCTTTTTTTCCTTCAGGGATGCTAACATTTACCGGAACAGGCGGGTCCTGGTTTAAATTGGCTTTGGGGTAATCGTGAATGTTCAGGCACATGTATTTTTTGCCATCTATCATAAAAAATGGAATATCTGAGATATCCTCGCTGTTGTATACATAAAATATGATCTTGTCTGTTGTTATAGCCAGCCGAGCGTCGTAACCCGATTTTGAAAGCAAAAACCACTTATACAAAGTATAATTACCATAGTTTTTTTCCTTCGGAGATATTTGTTGGGCCGTTTTACGGATAAGCTGGTAGTAGAGC
>NZ_JBFUJG010000023.1:0-67988 GCF_056401495.1 Mucilaginibacter sp. P4_E8 | reverse complement strand
CGTTAGTAGCTTTAAGATTAAAATAGTGTTTGCTGTTTTTAGATTCCAGCTTTTCATATTTATCGTCGTCAGCAGCATTCTTTTTAACTGATTCTATGCCATTTTCACAACCGGCTTTAGAATTATATCCTTCGCTGGATAAAATAATTTCACCATTGTTTGCTTTTAGGTTGAACTGGTATTCACCATTGGTCCTGGTTTTAATTTCAAACTTGCTCATGTTTTTTAAGGTTTTTATTAAAAATAGGTAAATTCTGTTTTGCGGGCATTAACTTTTCGTTAAATAATCAGCATAAAACCTTTACGTAAGCGCTATTCTAATTTTTTCAGGTGCTCCACCGCATTGTTGTTTTTAGGGTTTAGTTCAAGTGAGCGCTTAAAGTTCTTAATGGCTAATTCTTTATTTCCCATATTCTCATAGATCTCCGCCAAACTATCATAGGTATTATAACCTTCGGGATACAGGCTTACATTCAATTTAAAAATCTGCAACGCTTGTTCTTTTTTTCCTTTTCCAAGAAGCCCATAAGCCCAGTTATTCACTTCGTTTTCCTTCAAATCAAATTTGGGGTCGTTTTTCTTTAATTCATCTGCCACTTCAATGGCATGATCATAGCCTTTTTTTGTTAATTCGGTAAGGAGCTGGTTGACGGAAGGAGAAAAACCAAATCCATCAGAAGCCCGCTGGGCCGTAGTGTAATTACTCTCTTCAAATATTTTCTTAGCTATATCGCCAAGCTTGTTATTGGAAGTTGGAGAACATACATTAGTCATCAATACAACTCCAAATTTTAATTCAGGATAGAGCAGAAAATAGGTGGTAAAGCCAAAAGTGGTTCCATCATCACGGATATTCAACTTTCCATCACCTGTTTTATTAATAAACCAGTTTAAGCCAATCGAAAAAACATTAACATCGCCCCATRCAATTTGGTGGGTTACTTTAACAGCGGGGTCTTTCTCATCCAGGTGAAATTTCATATACCTGGCCATATCAGCAATGCTTGATTTTAAACCGCCCGCGGCTTGTGCATCTTTAACAATATAAGGCATAACCATTCCTTTTTCGTTGTAACCCTTAACCAGGAGCTGAACTTTATCAGCCGGGACATCAACAAAGGTATGATCCATTTTTAGTGGTTTGGTGATGTACTCTTTTACCAATTCCTCATAAGATTTCTGATAAATGTTTTCTAAAATATAACCCATCAGCTGACCGGCAGCATTAGAATGCCGCGGATCAAGTCCGGGAACAGTATCCAGTTTAACCTTGTGCAGATCTTCCAGAAAATTTGCTTTTGTATAGCCCTCATGTATCTTTAAAATGGCGTAAGGAACGGAATCAGCATTCATGTTTTTTAACGCATCAGGATGATCAGGCAGGTTATCAGGAAGTCTGGAAGTAAGATTTGCTAAATGGATTAATTGTATGGGTTTACCCTCATAGGCTAAATTGGGATAATTGCCTTTAAGGTATTTACGGATATCATCGTCTAATTTTACCTTTTTTTCCAATACGGCTTTGGCCAATAAAACACTGGTAAATGTTTTGGTTATTGAGCCTATTTCGTATATGGTTTGATCAGACGGGGCCTGATCTTTACCTTTTTCGGTAGTGCCGTAATTATACAGATGTGTTTTACCATTTTCAACAATTCCAATAGAAAACCCCGCCCAGGAACTTTCCTTTATAAAATCCCTGGCCGCATGGTTAACAATGGAATCTAACTTTTGAGTATTTTGCCGGTTAGTTTGGGCAATGGCCATGCCTCCTATTTGAATAAACAGGGCAAATACTAATGTGATTTTTTTCATGTTTGTTTATGGTTGCAAGCAGAACCTGATAAATTTTATTCCAAGTTTATAACAATCTAATAATCAATAAATTAAATCCAAACAATAACCTTTAATTGTAACAAAACCGAACAGCAGTTGTCCGGTTTTGTCACTGGCTGCATTTAAGTAAACGCTGGCTCACTTAATACTATGAACCTATGTCTTTCAAAGAAAACAAACGTTTGCGTTAAATTAACCATCTGTTCTCCCCTCATAATAGCTGTACATAAATTGCCACATTGAAAGCATTTTATTAATTTTAGGTAATGACAGGAAAACCCGCTACTATTAAAGAAATAGCTAAAATTCTCAATGTTTCTGTATCAACAGTTTCAAGGGCTTTGCATAAGCACCCTACTATTGGTCTTACCACACAGTTAAAAGTGCAGGCACTGGCAGAAAAACTGAGTTATGAACCAAATCAAACCGCCATATCTTTTCAAAAAGGTAAAACATATACCATAGGTGTTATTCTTCCTGAACTGTCAGAGGCATTTTTCTCCGCAGCAATAAGTGCCATAGAAGACACCGCTTACAAAAGAAACTATACGGTTTTGATAGCCCAGTCACATGATGATGAGGAAAAGGAGATACAACTGGTTGAAAAAATGAAAAACTCGCGTGTTGATGGCCTCCTGATCTCTGTTGCAAAAACAACATCGGGCTTTGCACATTTTGATATGCTGAAACGGTACAATATCCCGGTTGTGTTTTTTGACCGTATCCCTCCGCTTAAAAACATACATTATGTGGCCTGTAATATGGAAACCGGAAGTATTGAGGCCGTAAACTATTTATTGCAAAAAGGCCATCGAAGTATCGGCATGATCAATGGCCCTAATACTTTGGCTGCAAGCAGCGAGCGTAAGGAAGGTTATATAAAAGCGATGATAAAAAACCGGCTCAAGTTTGACCCATCGCTCATAGTAAGCTGCAACTTAACAGAACAGGGCACACAGGCAGCCCTTGACAGCCTGCTTGCATATAAACGCAAACCCACGGCCATTGTCACCTTTAATGATTATGTTTCCTTATACGCCATAAAACACGCCCGTAGCCTCAAAATTGATCTGGATAAGGACCTGCAGTTTGTAAGTTATGCCAATTTACCTATTATTAATTATATGGATTATGCTCCCGTAGCGTCTGTTGAGCAGTTTCCCTATTTGCAGGGTCAAAAAGCAGCCGATATATTATTGGATCTGTTATCCCGTAAACCACAATCATCAGATGAGGTTCAGGCCTATTATAATGTTATGGTGGAGTCGCAATTGGTAGAAAATAAAAAAAGAAGCTAAACCTAAACTATAATGCTGTCAAATCCGGCGTATAATATTAAATTTTTCTTAAAGGATTCTAAATTAAAAAAACAGGCAAACGTTTGCGTGAAAAGTTTACCATTATATTAATTAGGTTTGGTTTAAGCATACACAAAACTTATAAAAAACTTAGTAAATGTTTAATGATATTCTAAAATCCTTTAACCTTATTGCCCAGGAATACCACATTGAAAAATTTGGAGAAGGATTAATAAACCGGACCTGGAAAATAACCGGTCTGGAAAATAATAACGAGTTTATACTTCAGCAGATCAATAAAAACGTTTTTAAAACGCCTACGCATATTGCCGAAAACATTGATAAAATTGGTGCTTATTTATCAAAGCATTACCCCGATTATTTGTTCGTGTTACCCCTGGCCGCTGTAAATGGCGATTACATGGTTAAACACAGCGACGGCGAATATTACCGTTTATTACCTTATGTAAAGCAATCGATTACGTTAAATACCGTACAAACCCGTAGTGAAGCTTTTGAAGCAGCGCGCCAGTTTGCCAAATTCACCAATTTACTGGCCGGTTTTAGCGTAACCAAATTAAACTATACTCTTGCCGGTTTCCATGACCTGTCTGCCCGCTTTGAAGAATTTAAACGGGTGGTTAAAAAGGCAAGTGCCGAAAGGTTGAACAAGGCAAATACAGCTATTGAAAATGCGTTTGCACACCAGGACATTGCCGAAATGCACCAATCCATTATGAACGATCAGCTGATTCCCCTGCGGGTGGTTCATCATGATACCAAGATCAGTAATATTTTATTTGATGAGGAACATAAAGGTCTGTGTGTAATTGACCTTGATACCGTAATGCCCGGCTATTACATCAGCGATGTTGGCGATATGATGCGTACTTACCTGTCGCCGGCCAATGAAGAAGAACAAGATACCTCGAAAATTGAGATCCGCGAAGATTTTTTCAGCGCCATAGTAGAAGGATACCTGTCAGAAATGAGCACTAACCTGACAGAAGCAGAAAGGGAGCTGTTTGTGTATTCGGGCAAATTAATGATCTACATGCAGGCCATACGCTTTCTTACAGACTATTTAAATAATGATGTTTACTATGGCACCAATTATCCCGGACATAACCTGGTGAGGGCTCAAAACCAGTTTACTTTGCTTAAAAAGTACATTGAGGCCGAAGACACATTTCAGCAAATAGTATCCAACACACAAAATCAGCCGAGATAACAACTATTTAAGACCAAATTCAAATATGGTTTTACTGCTGAATATCTCGCCGGCCTTGAGCACCGCACTTGGAAAATGCGGTTTATTGGGCGAATCGGGATAGTTTTGGGTTTCCAGGCAAAAACCTTCCCGGTGCTGGTAAGCGTATCCATCCTTTCCTTTTACAGAACCATCCAAAAAATTACCTGTATAAATATGAAGGGCTGGTTCTGTAGTATACACGGTTAGTTTACGCCCACTTTTATCCTCGATTGCCTGCGCGGCAAGCACCACCTCCTGCGAACGCTCTTTTTTAAGCACCCAGGAATGGTCATATCCCGATCCTAAATTTATCTGTTCGTGATCAGCATCAATATCCCGGCCTATTGGTTTGGGCGTACTAAAATCAAAGGGCGTTCCGGCAACATCTGCAAGGTTTCCTTTGGGTACTATCATACCATTTACAGGCAGGTATTGCTTTGCATCAATCCGGAGTTGATGATCAGTTATTGAACCTTTATTATGGCCGGCCAGGTTAAAGTACGCATGTTGTGTTAAGTTGATCACGGTGCTTTTATCCGTTTCACAACTGTACTCTACCGTCAACTGATCATCGTCATTCAGGGTATATTTAACAGTTACCTGCAAATTACCTGGAAACCCTTCATCACCATCGGGACTAAACAAACTAAACGTTAAACCCAGCCCCTCACTTTTATCAAAAAGAACTGGTGTCCATATCTTTTTATTGAATCCTTCTTTTCCTCCATGATGATGAAAGCCCCCTTCTTTCGCGGTCAACTGCCAGGTTTTACCTTCAATTTCAACCACTGCCCCCGCAATACGGTTGGCGTAACGGCCAACTATGGTGCCCATATAAAAAGGATCGTGCTGATAACCCGCAACGGTATCATAGCCTAACACAACATCGTCAAAAACGCCGTTCTTATCTTTAACAAAAACCGACTGGATAGCCGCGCCAATATTTGAGAGCGATACCCGCATCCCGTTTTTATTGGTGAGCGTGTACAGGTAAACCTTTTGATTGGCAACTGTCCCCCACTCTTTAATATCTAATGCTTTCATATTGATCAGGGCAATTTACTAAAATCAATATCAGGATTGGTTTTGCCTGATTGCTGACGGATAAGATTGGTTTTAAGCGAGKCAAAATCATTAAACAGCCCGCAGTTACGCAGATAAAAAAGATCGCCTTTAACGCCGCCATCGTAGTCTTTCCGGTAATTGATATTAGCGGTAGCATCGCCGGTAAAAAGGGCTTTGGTTAGCGGGTACCATTTACCTGATGTATCTTTTATCCAGCCGTTACCAAAAAACACTTTGCGCTGCACGGTGCCCATGTCAGGATCAAAATTCTCTAAAAAAGAATAAAGCCCTTTTAAATAAAAGCCAGACGAAGGGCGCTTAAAACTGGCTATCAATTGCCACGTACTTTGGTCTGCCGGTTTAAAACAGGCAGTAAAAACAGTGGTTTTTGATGCGACATCAGCCTGCGCGTGTACTAAAAAAGCATAGGTTTTACCGGCCACCCAGGGATAGTTCATATAGCTTTGCCCACCCGAACCTTCACTGCCAAATTCGCCCGCGTGTACTCTCGATCCTTTTTTTAATAATTTTATTTTTAAGCTGTCCGGAATGCTGTTAGGATCATCGGTATTAAACGGGCTCCAGATAGAGAATAGGATATGCCGCTCTGTTGGCGAATTTACCTGCATCCCGAAATAGCCCCCGGTAAAGCCATCGGCCATAAAATAGGAGCCTAAAACATCATTACCTACAGGTACGGTAACTTCGTTATAAAACCATTCTACCGTATTTTTGGCCTCATCGGGTAAACTGTAATTTAAATGCACTGATGGCCCCCTTCGTCCCCAGTAAAAGTAATTGCCATGATTGTCTTGCACGTATGTGGTGCCATTTGAAATTGCGGGGCCACTTAATAGCAGATCGCTTACCTGGGCATATACTTTACCACTTCGTTTTAATCCCTGCAATTTTACCTGTATATAGCCTGGCGTTTTAACAGATACCTTCCCAAAATTGATAATAGCCTGCTGACTTCCTGATACCGTTTTTGTTAAAGTTGTTTGGCCAACAGTAAGGCTTATTTTACTTGAACCATCAGGTACCAATAATTTTAAGGCGATGTTTAAACTACCAGCAGATTCCAGCCGTATGTATATACTCACCACATCTGTATTAGCGCTCCAGTTACTCAAACCAGTACTATCAATCTGAGCATGTGAGCCCCTACTAACCCAACTATTACCACCCAGCGGAACGGCTATTAAAGAATCTTGCGGTAGCAAGGCTGCCCGGCTATTTAATTGCAACAATGTAAAAGTTGCAATTAACAAAAAGACTTTAGCTATACTGTTTATGCGATGTTTATTCATAGAAATAAAGTGGTTTCAGTTTGATCTATTTAATACGCCTAAGCTGTTCTAATATCCGTGCGCCGCTATCATTGATATCGCTTTTTGCAGATGGTTTATTTTCAAATACCAGTTTACACCATTTCAAAATTCCATCGTTGGGGTATTGCTTAAGCTGTCCATTAAGCCAATTTGCTGCTGATGCTTTTCCATCCAACTTTTCCATGGCCCATGTCGTTACCAGGTGGTTGGCCGGTAAAAAATTCTTTACGGTATTATCCAGTTTAGGGTTAAACGTTACTATCTTTTTTAAATAATCCCTGGCTTCTTTGATCTTTCCTTGTTTTGCATAACATAGGTAACTCATCCAGTCCTCTGCCCTTTCGTCAATATTTTCCTGATAAGGTTTGCCAACACCTAAATTCAGGGGCCACTGTTTGGCATCATTAATAAAAGCTAAAGCAGCGGTATAATTGGCCGCTTTAAGTTTTTCAATAGCCAGCATCAGTTTAGCCTCATGGTACAGGTCGCGGCTTATGGTAGCACCTTCAAAGGGAAGTATATTGATGCGGGATAGCAATTTGGCGCACTCGTCATAGCGCTTATTGAGCAGCAATGTTTTAGCATACAACATCCCGATAATATAATTTTCAGGGTGGCTGCGATAAAAAGGTTCAACAGTATTTAAAGCGTTTTGGTACTGATCATGGCTTACATCATATTCGCCCAGCAGTTTATAATAGCGCCATTCCCCGGCATCCAGCTTGATGGCCCGTTGCAGGTCGGCCAGATCAGATGCCCCCATTAACATGGCCGCGCGGGCTGCATAAAACGGAGCGAAATCAGGCTCGTTGCCGCATTTGGCAAACAGGCCCTTACTCTCCGTAATACGATTTCTGTCCTTATACAACAGTCCCAGGTAGTATTTGGGTTTCCAACTGTTGCTTTGCTGCATGGCCCAGGCAAGTACCGCCTCATCATCTGCCCTAAAGGGGAATACGAACTTTGGTGTAGCGCTATTGGCCTGATCTAATAATTGTGAGAACGGTTGCCCTGCCTTATGTTGTAAAAAGGCCTGCCAATAGTTTACCAGCGCATTGCCTGGCGAAAGCTGCAATACCTTTTGACATTCCTCCAAACACCCGTTTTTGTAATAAGCGTTGGCTAGTTCCAGGTAGCTTTCAATAGGCTGTTCATTGGTGATCAATGAGGTGAAGCCGGTTTTGTTTTCTGCCGATGGATCTGACAGATATTTTTCAAACCGGGCAAAATCATTCAGCGGATCAAAAGCAAGGATCTGGTTTAACGCCTGCTCCGCGGCTTTAGGGTTATTTTGATTACGGTAGGCTATGGCCTGCACCTGCAATGCCGAAATATCATAACGGTTAAAGCCGATGCCTTTGGCTGCATATTCCAGCGCCTTATCGTAGTTTTTCTGTTTAAGGTATAAACTGCTTAATGCGTTATACGCCGCGCTCCTGTATTCAACAGATAAAGCAGCAATATCAAGTCCGTCTTTGGCATCGGCTATATGACCAAGCTGTGCATTGATGATGCCGTAATAATAATTGGCCGCGCCATCGTAAGCATCTAAACTTAAAGCACGTTTTGCAAGTTCCAACCCTTCGGTGTACCGCAGGTTTCGGTATAACAGCTCGGCCATTTTTGTTAACACGGGTAAAAAGTTATGATCCTTTTTTAAAGCTGCCTGCAGCTTTTCTTCTGCCTGTGGATATGCTTTTTCATCCATCAGCTCCTTGCCTTGTATGTATAAACCATAGGCCGTATTCCAGTCAAAATCTTTAGGCGATGTAATTGGCCGGCTCAAATTATCCGCATCCGGGTTTGATTGATATACCATTTTATCGCCGCCAAGCGTAACTGTTAGATCGCCCGCGTTTTTATCCATTTTAATGGAATCAACAAAAGTTTTAAGCGGGGACAGTTCTACTTTTTTGTTGTAGATAATAGCTGTACCCTGTTTAACCGTAAGACTATCATCAATCTTTTGCACCGGACTGAACGCGATTTTTAACCAGCCATTTTCGGCCCGTACGTTTAACGCGCCATAGTTGTTGGCTTTTACAAATCCTCTTGTCTTTAATACCGGGAACCAGTATTCTGTCCATATATCGGCAGCACCGGGTTCAAAACCTTTGTGCTTAAAGGGGGTAAAAGTACTTTCGGGCGATGTTTGGTTAAATAGCCTGCCCGATTGGATCTCGGAGTATTGGCCGTCGGTATCGGTCAGCAGTTTTTCCCAGATCATGCCCTGATCTGACAGGCCCCAGATCCAGATCTTTTTACCGGCCTTATCATCATGGCCCGAATATCTGGCCATCCCCATATCATCGTCATGCCAGTATGCTCCAAAAAAATCGGTGTATTTGCCAAAAACGTGGTACGATTTATATCCACCAAAATCATTGTTATTATAAAAGGACACATCCTTACCGTTCTGTTTGTTAATGGGCCAGTCGCCATGCTCACCCTGGTGGCCCAGGTAATTGGTACCGGGAAAAATGTACTGCAAATTGCCTTTGGTCTTTATCCCGGTATTCATCCAGTGATAATAGGGCTCATTTAAAGTATTGGAGTTGTACCAGGTAGATTTGGTGGTGAAATAAGCCTTATCCCTGGGCATATTGATCTCCATTGTCCAGGTAGTGCGGGTAAGCAGGTCAAGCACGCTGATGATGCAGCTTACGCTGCCATCATCGTTATTGCGTACTATATAATCAACTGGTGTAACTGAATTTGGAGTATGGCCTATGATGCCGTAATTAGGCTCAATACCGCCGCTTGTCCACGGGCCACGCATGGCAATGTCCCTGAACTTTACCACATGGTTTTCATAAATAAAAGGCTTGCCGGTTAACCGTTCCACAGCCGACCAGATCTTGCCCCCTATTTGCGGCAGTATGGTTAGTTTGATATAAGCGTTTTGCAGCTCAACCACCTTCCATTCCTTTTGCACAGGCTTATCTGTAAAACCATCATACCTGAAATACGGGTATATATTGGTAAACGCTGGGATAGGGTTAGGATCAGAGAATGGGTAGGTAGTAATTGTTTTTTTATACTCCTTAAAACCCGCTTTATCCTGCGCCTTAACCTGCCATACTGATAAGCAAATACCTAAAGTAACCAATCCTATTTTTTTCATCATTAGCTTATTTAATGATCAGCAACCAGCCTTTGGCTTTTTCAACAGGTATTTTATCATTTAGTCCGAACGTTTTTGCAGGCTGAAAGCTCCTGATCCCAGGCGCGGTAATAGTTGCCTTTGCTGGGTCAATCCCTAATTTTTGCCAGTCTATCTTTAATTGAACCTCGGTATCACTGTCTTCCCAACTGGCAATGGAAACCATAGCCGCGCCATCTTTTTTGTAAACCGTGGCCAGTACTTTTTCATGGTCGGTTTTTACAGGGTTATCATCAACCCAGTAGCCAATCATTTTGGTGCCTTTCATTCCAAAATCATCCCAGGCTTTCCAAATCGGACGTGGATCTGCGCCATCGCTCCAGGGCATACGATTGGTCATACCGTAAACCATACCGCGCCATTTGTTACCTCCGCCTTGCAACATCTCACCCATTAAGCCGAATGGAATACCGCTTACCTCGGTCAGGAAAAAATCGGGGTTATTTTTTTCGTAATCAAAATATTCACCAAACCAAAGGCGGTTGAGATACGGAAAATGCTCCATGTACAGGTTAGCGCTGTTATTAAAACCATCACTTTTATTGTACTGATTGGCCGAGTGCAAGTCGATGATACCCGGGTGACCATCTTTAGTCAGTACCCGTTTTACACGTTTCATGGTAACACGGTCAAAGGCCACATCGTCCAGGTAAATGCCATCGATGCCTACGTTTTCGGTGAGCCAGTTCATGCCTTCCACGTAGTAATTGTGCCAGCGGTTCATACCGCTGTTGATGATGGCCGCATCCTTAATTTCAGGAACAAACCAGGCAGCTATATAGTCATCGCCCACGTGCTCCTGCAGCCAGCTAAAGCCCCCGCCTTTGCCCGACGAATAGATCTCATGGCCCAAGCTTCTCAAAGCAAATGTTTCATAGGCGTGATTTGACAACTCACGTATGGTGTTATAGATCTTTACCTTTAACCCGGCAGCATGAGCCGAATCATCATAGGCTTTCATCGACTTCCAGGCAATAAAAGGGTAATTGATATTAGGGTTGATAGCTGTGGCATGATGTATATTGATCACCGTAGCCCCTGCTTGTTTAATAGTATCAATAGGCTTATAAGCATGATAAAACCTGGTTGCCCACTGAAAATCGGTATTTATGGTATGGAACGGGGTGATGAGTAAATTGAAATTGTAATACAAAACATCACCTTTATGCAGTTTTCTTTCGCCGCTGTAATTGTTGGCAAGTACCGCTTTGCCATCATCCTTTACTTTGATCCCGCCTTTGTCGCCATTGCCCCATGATGATGGTAATATCAATGGTTTTTGCAGGTAGAAATTGGTGTTTAACGGGCGCATATATTTATCATCGCGTAGGGAATATTGCAAGCCGGCATTTACATTACCTATCCAGGCACCGTCCTGATTTTTATGTGCCACATCCCATTTCCATTCAAAGTTCTCGGGGCGGTAACCGCCTTTTTGGCCTAAGCCCATCATATATTTGGCAACATCCCTTTTAAAGGGGATGTGCATGGTAATATCTTTCAGATCAATATCATTAAGGGCTTCAACTTTTACTGTGTAGGCCATAAACCCGTCAAATTCTATGGAGGCACTTACCTCCATTTTCAGGCTGTCATTACCGCTTGTAGCTTTCCACTGTACTGTACCCGGCTCCTGTTTGATAAATTGCAGGCCTTCACTTTTCAGCTTGATGTTTTTACCCCCGGCATTTAAAAAATGAAAATGAATGGCCTCGGTTAACAGATTGTTAGGCGTATTGGCATATTCGGTCATTTCGGGAGTAAAAAATGTTTGGATCTGTTTGGGGAAACCATCACTGTTCACCTCTACTTTTCTGCCCAGCAGATCAACTGTGTTATCTTTTACGGCCAATGGTGTATATGGCGCTATCACCGTATTATTTTGCGCCATAGTAGAGTTAAGCCATCCCAGTCGGGTCATTTTCCAGGGCTCATCTACCCCGCCATTTTTTGCGAGGGTTTTGCCAACTGTAATGGCTAACTGAATTTCTTTTGCAGGTTTACCGTTTATGCTGATGGTTGCTTTGCCGTTATAAATTGCAGGGGTAGCATTTGCTGGGACATCAATACCGCACCATAAAGCCTGAATATCACCCTTGGCTACCGTAACGGTTTTGCTCAGCGGCGAACCATCATAAGCTGTACCACCTGTATTGATACAAAAAATAGCCGACGCCGGGATAGCTTTACCCGAAGCAGTCTTCAGATCGCTGAACTTAATTTTTACATCATCAATATTTTGCAAAGCATATATGCCTAACTGAAAAGAAAAATTCTCGCCACGTAATGCTGTCGCCGCGTATCTGCTTTGCGGACCGTGCTCAATCCAGCGCTGCGGCAGGTCTTTGGTTATTCGGATAGAGTTCAACCTGTCTTCAGGGAAGATCAGGAATTGCTCACTTTTATGTTTGCTGATCAATGCATCAGTTTCATTTTTTGTGGCGATCACCTCCATCGGGTAAAAGCTATTGAACGCGTCAATAGATTGAAACTCCTTTACCGAAGCCAGCGGGATATTGGAGCTTAATCCATTTAACCATGCTACCGAAGCTGTGTTCTCGGGTTTTAGGTAAGTACCTTTGGGGTAGTTGGAACGGCCTTCATTTTTATAAGGCATGTAGTACACAAAATAAGTTCCTTTACCCGATGTAGGTTCAAAAACCAACTCGCCAGTTTCCCGGTTTATAGTACCCAACTTTACATTGGTTATCTTTTGTTTTGTTTGGGCATCCTGAATAATGATCCTTTTGTTTTCAGGCTCGGTATCCCTTCTACGCCATGGGATAATGACTTTTGCTGCTTTACCGGTGCCGTTAAAAGTTAAAACCACCCGGTGATTTCCTAATGAATCCTCGGTCCAGCAGTTTTTACAATTGGTGTAAGGTATTTTTTGAGCAAAAGCTGCAAAGCAGGGTAACAGAAAGGCAAACGCAAGGAGTTGTTTTTTCATAATCATTATTCAGTGGTATCTAAATTTAATAAGTTGGTTTAAGCCCTTTACTTTTCCAATAAGCGGCTATAGGTTTATATGGGCCGTACTTGTGCTGTGTTTCAGAAAAGGCATCATTAAAAGGGCCCTTATCATAATCAATAGCCTTTTCTTCATAGTGCGGGTATTGAATTTCTTTTACTTTTTCGCTCGGGCGCGGATGTTTCTTGTCATCATTTATAAAAGCTGCCAGGTCAAGCGCTTCGGCATCAGTAAGGTATGGCTTGCCGTGTGTAACCTTATCATAAGGCATATTGGCCACCAGCCATTGCGCCAGTTTAACCACCCGGTGCATACTTGACCCTTGCCGGTACGCTTTTGCACCCCATAGCGGCGGGTATGTATATGTTACATTACCATACCTCATTTGCCCTTCGCCGGTTGCGCCGTGGCAACGTGTGCAATTTACAGCATAAAGGCGTTCGCCATTGTCTGATGAAGCCGCGGTATCAGGAAAAGCGATCTCCATATTTTTTAAGCCTTTGGTATGGCTATCCACATGCGATGAGTCACTAAGCCATTTTAAGTATGACATGATGGAGATCATTTCCTTACCATCAAGCGGCAGCGGTTTACCCAGGTTTGGGCGCATTACGCAATTGTTTATCCTTTCGGCCAATGACAGTATCCTGCCTTCCCTTGCACGGTATTGCGGATAATTGCGAAAAACTGTTACGAGGTTAAAGGCATAAGGATGTGTGCCTGCATCGCGGTGGCAATTGGTGCAATTCATTTTATTGCCGGTGTAATGCCCGTTAATACCCTCCGGACCAATATAATAAGCGGTATTCAACATCAGTTGGCGGCCATACCTAACAGCCTGGCCAAATTTATCGTGAGGTATTTTTAGTGTATCAATAGTAACCAAACTATCAGCACCAATCAATGCGGTATTTGAATTACTTAAAGTCGCTGCACGATCTTCATTGCAGGAGGTAAACAGTTGCGCTACATCCGCAAGTACCACGAGCATTAAAAGCCAGACCATGTATTGATACCGTTTTTTCATCAGGGTTTTAAATAGGGATTAAGCCGGTCACTTTTTATAAAATTTGCCCGGTAAGTAGGTACCGATGTTTCCATTGTCCATAATAAAACGCCTTTGCGGTTGGTTAAAACAATGATATGCCTTTTGGAACAGCACACCAGCACGCTGGTATCATTGATCATATAAGCGCTGCCCATACGGCCATTAAATACTTCTTTAGGAAGCTGAATATGCAGATCGATCTTTGAAGTTTGCTGCTGTTCATCCAATTTCATGGCAAACACTCCCGACTGGTGTTTTTCGACCCCGTTATCAAAGAACATTAAATCGCCATCGGCATTGATATGCGCGGCGTGGGCCTGGGTAAAATTACATTCGGCGGGCATGGTCATTGTACCACCTTTGCCAAACTTCCAGATCACTTTGCCGGTGTGGGCATCTATCTTCCAGATCTGGCCATTGTTATAGAAGGACATCAGATAATTGCCATCCTTATCATAATTCAAACTGTTGGCGTGCATCCAGTCTTTTTTGGTTTTAAGCAACTTAGGGTCCTTAAGCGGATCCATCACATCAAACACGCTCCATTTCCATTGCTGCTTACCTGTTTTATCCATTATCATGATACCATCGCCATTCACGGTGTCTTTTTTGCTGCCGCCGATAGAACTCAGATCCATAATCTTTTGGTCAACAAACAAGGTTACTATCTGATCTTTATTGTTCTTTAATATTTCGTGGTGTATGGTTTGTTTAAAATCACCCTGCCCTTTTTTCAGATGCAAAAGGGTATCGCCTAACAAGTTAATTTCCAGGATCTCGCTGCCGTAACTGGTGGGTTCATCATTGCGGCCCAAAATGGAAAGCAGGGTATTGTCTTTTGTAAAATGGATCACCTTAAAGCCCAGGTTATCAATCATATGGTACCACCTGATCTGTCCTTTATAATCAACCAGGTAAGCAACGCCGGGGGCATACCGTTTATTGATGAGCATTAAACCATCCTTAAACACAGCGGGAATATGGCCATCGGAAGCACTTTTTGCTTTAAACTGATCCTGCAAAAACAAAGGCAGTTCATTCGATCTGAAAGTATAGGTTTTACTTACACTTTTAACCCCATTGGCTACGGTAACAATATGGTAAGCATAATTTGTTTTTGGGGTTATATTACATAAGATAAACCTATGCGATTCCGTATTTTTTGATACCGGCGAAACTTGTTTCGTGGTATCCGCCCCCTTATCCACCCAATATTCAGCGTAGGCGTCCACGGGTGAGCCGGTAAGCACATCGATCTGAATTTTTAATTCATTATCATTATGCAGGCCTACTTTTATCTCTTTGATCACGTTGCTATTGGAGCAGCCCGCTAATATTGCTGAGGCAACTACTACTGCAATACATCTCAAAAAATACTTCATCATACTATTTACAATACTATATTGGTTTTGTACCATTTGTGTTAAATATAAAAGAATATACAACCCTTTGCAGGGCTGTATATTCTTTTTTTGAAGTTAAAACACAGGTATTATTGCCTTCCGGAGTTACTTAAATTAGGGTTAATAGTAACCTGATTTAAAGGGTATGGGAAATATTGGTCACGTGGCATAACCACTGTTGGTGTTTGCCCTGTTCTTTTCAAATAGGCATTTACAATAACATCATATTTACCCATTCTTATTAAATCAGCTCTTCTTTTTCCTTCATAATACAATTCCCATCCGCGTTCCTGCAATAAGGCATCCCTCAATGTGGCCTGGGAATAATCACTCAACACAAGCTGTTTGGCGTGCGACCGACCTTTAACCTGGTTTATTAAGTTTATACTTTCGGCATTTGGTCCATTCAGTTCGTTCAACGCTTCGGCCCTGCTTAATAATACATCGGCATAACGTAAAATATCAACACTATGACCATCATAATAGGTATTTGCGCCAAGCGGGTCAGCATATTTCATAGTAGCAACATCGGGCATATAAAAAGCTCCCGGAGGCGGGGTAGCGCCTATTGTTGGCGCCTGCTGATGCACTAGGTTATCAACACCGGTATATGAAGTGAAGAACATCTTTTTACGGTCATCCGCATTATCATAACTGTTATAAAAATCCCAGGTTACTGCATAGTACTGCCACCTGTCGGTTAAAACCGGGTGTTGTAACGGACCAAAGTGATTCAATAGCTCCGTACCGTTTACGTTGGCATCGCTCAATACCGAAAAGATATTTTCAGAACACCATTTATTGGCTTCGGCAAATAAACCGGCATAAGAAGGATAAAGCTGGTAAACATTCAGATCCATCACCTGCTTGGTTAAATCAGCGGCTTTTTGCCATTGTTTTTCGCGCAGATAAAGTTTAGCAAGCAATGTAAGGGCTGCTCCTTTGGTTGCGCGGCCTACATCATTGGTTGAATAGATGGAATTACTTTTATAATCAACCGGAAGCGTACTTGCAGCAGCTGTAAGATCGGTTATTAAAAGCGCATCGATCTGGGCAACCGGGGTAACCGGTGGCTGAGCTGTATAATTAGGATTGGTAAGATCTTTTTCGGTAAGGAGTACTACAGGGCCCCAGGCATCGGTAAGATCCATATAGGCCACAGCGCGCAAAAATTTAATTTCGGCGAGAAACTGATTTTTATGATCGGCAGAAACCGAAGTCATTGGTGTAATATTATAGATAGCGTTGTTTGCATTGGCTATCAGCTTGTATATTTGCCTCCAATCCTCGGCCAGCAAGCCATTGGCTGAGTTCCATTGCACTAATGAAAGCTGACCAGGGTCGCCACCATAGCTGCAATGCCCAACATCGGTCGTAAGATCGGTAAGGGCAAAGTGCCTTACGGTCCAATAATCAAAGTTATCGCCAACAGCCGGTCCTTTTAAGCGGGCATAAACCGCATTTACCGCGGCAATAGCATCAGATTCGGTTTTAAAAGCGTTGGCACTCGTTAAACTGCTGTACACCTTAGGGTCGAGGTTTTTATTACAGGAGAACTGAATAAAAACCGCTATGGTGATCAAAAGAATACTATATTTTTTCATTTCTTTTAAATTTTATGTTGATCCTTAAAAAAGGATAATTGTTGTTTTGTTAATGGATAGAAGCTTTTATACCAAAGGTGATAGTCCTGAACGCCGGGAATCCACCAAAATCTAAACCGCCAGCCAGGTTATTAATTGAACCCACATTTTGGGTACTTGCTGAAACAGCAGCGGCATGAACGTTAACCTCCGGATCTGTACCTTTATAGCTGGTAACCGTAAATAAATTCTGGGCCTCGGCATAGATCCTTATTCCCTGAAGAATTTTCATATTCTGGAATAATGACGATGGGAAGCTATAACCCAATGAAACCGATTTTAAGCGTGCAAAAGAAGCGTTCTCTACAAATCTTGAGTTAACATAGCCACCGTAGGTAGTTAAAAAATAACCTTCCCGGGGTACATCAGTATTTTCATTTTTGCCGGCAACAAATCTGTTTAACGCATCGGCACCGGTTGTCGACTCCAGTACGAGCCTATTCATGTTAAATAAGGAATAACCAAACGCGCCCTGGATAAAAATGTTCAGGTCGAAACCTTTGTAATGGAAATCATTACCAAAGCCGGCTGTATAATGTGGGTTTGAGTTACCCAAATAGGTTTGATCACCGTCAGGTGTAATTTTACCATCGCCGTTCACATCCTTATACTTAGGATCGCCGGGTTTTGAATTTGGCTGTGGAGCGTAGGTTTCTCCTGTTTTTAATACGCCTTCGTAAACATAACCGTAAAGCTCTCCCAGCTCAACCCCAGGCACCACTTTGGTAAATGGCTGTCCCGAAACCACGCCGCTTGGGTTAGCCGTATTGGTAACTATCTCTTTAACATTGTTTGATAGTTTCAAGGTTTTTTGCTTGTTATATGAAATATTGAAACTGGTGTTCCATGAAAAATCCTTTGATCTGATATTGCTTGTATTGATAGAAAGCTCAATACCCTGATTTTGGATAGAACCGGCATTTATTAACTGGGTACTAAAGCCCCAATACTGTCCAATAGGAATATTGATCAGCAGGTCGCTGGTTTTTTTACGGTAAATATCAATAGTGGCATTAATTCTGTCGTTAGCAAAACCCATATCTAAACCTAAGTCAAACTGCGCTGTGCTTTCCCATTTCAGGTTAGGATTTGGTAATATTGATGGTTCAATACCCACTTGCAACGGACCGCCGTCGCTAAGCACGGTGCTATAGTTGGTAAATGTAGTGATGTAACGGTTGTTAGGGATGCGGTCGTTACCGGTAATACCGTAGCTTACCCTAAGCTTTAAACTGGAGAAGGTATTTAAATTTTTAATAAACTCATCTTCAGTAAATTTATAAGCTACAGCGCCTGATGGAAAAAGACCATGGCTAAAGTTGGAGCCAAACTTTGACGAAGCATCATCCCTTAAGGTAAAAGTTGCTAAAAGTTTGTCTTTATATGAATAATTTAACCTTCCATAATAGTCGGTAAGTTTAGATTGATCCTTATTACTGCCGTAACCATTTGTAAGAGAACCAGCGCTTAAATTATAAAACAAAAATGCGTCGGTAGGAAAACCTTTAGCTCCCGCGTTTAGTGATTCTGTTACGTCTTTTTGGTTGGAGTTACCTACCAACAAAGTAAACGCGTGATCCTTTAATTCATATTTATAGGTAAAGTAGTTTTCGACCAACCACCTGAATGAAGTATACATCTGCTCTGAGGCTATACCATTATTTGCTTTACCGGCAGTTAATGTTCTTGGGGTGTACTGGCCAGCGGTGGTTTGGTTATATTCGCTACCGGCACCCAGGTGATAGGAAAGTCCTTTAATGATCTGATAATCTAAAGCGATGTTTCCGTTTACCAGTTTGTTACCGCTTGTATTGGTTGGCTCCAAAAGGTTGGCCAGTGCGTTGTTTTTTCCCTGGTAAACATAATAAGTACCATCAGGATTATAAACCGGGATATTAGGCTGTGCTGTTAAAATACTGAACAAAGGCGCTGTAATATCACCAGAATAGGATTGCTGGTTTTGGTTAGTGCTTGCCCCGTAAAAGTTGGCGCTTAGTTTAATATTCTCATTAAGCGTTTTTTCGGCACCTATTCTTGCACTGTATCTTTCCATACTGGTGTTTTTTAGTACACCAACCTGTTTTATATAATTACCTGAAACATAAATTTTTGAATTTTTATCGCCACTGCTGATACTCAGGTTGCGGTTTTGAACGGTTGCATTTTGCGTAGCCGCTTTTAACCAATTGGTATTGGTAACCGGAAAACTTGGTGGAAAAATTGGTGGGTTGCCATCTTCAATCGCTGTGGCGTTCTGAATGGCGGTATATTGAGCACCTGTAAGTAGGTTAGGTTTGTATGTTAAATACTGGGTACCGTTTGATACATCGGCATCAATAGATACCTTACCTGTTTTACCTTTTTTGGTAGTGATCAAGATTACACCATTACCACCACGGGAACCATATATGGCAGTTGCCGATGCATCTTTTAAGATTTGAATATCGTCAATATCATTAGGGTTGATCAGGTTTCCATTATCCGTAATAAAACCATCAACAACATACAACGGCGAGTTACTTGTATTAATAGAGTTACCACCCCTCACCGTAATAGAGATAGCTCCACCCGGTGCAAAGCTTGATTGCTGTACCTGTACACCCGCAGCCTTACCCTGTATGGCCTGGCCAAGGCTTGATGTAGTACCACCCAGGATCAGGTCATCACTTTTTACCGAACTTACAGAACCGGTAAGGTCGCTCTTTTTCTGGGTACCGTAACCTACTACTACAACTTCGTTAAGCTTATTCAGGTCTTCCTCTAAAACAATAGATAGTTCGCTGGATGTTCCGATGGTTACGTCCTGTGTTTTGTATCCTACATAGGTTACCGTTAAAACTCCCGATTTACCTTTAAGTGTTAATTTAAACTTACCGTTTATATCAGTTACGGCATTGTTTTTAACCCCTTTTTCGGTTACAGTTGCGCCAATTACCGGAACGCCTTTATTATCCTTTACTGTACCATTTATTGCGGTTTGGGCACTTGCCCATACCGGTAACAGTACAAGCAGGTAACAGCAGATCATTTTAGAAAAGAGCTTGCATAACCTACGCCCTTTTAAAAATGTACTTTCACTGAAACCTGAGCCAAATTGTGTGTAAACTTTAATCATACATTGTTGGTGTTAGTATTAATTAATCAATTAGTTTTTGTTCGTTTTATTTATTGTTTTGGATATTGGAAATTAGAGATAAGGCCTAAACAAAGCAAAGTTGAAGGCCCGCAAACACCACGCAAACGTTTGTTTTACAAAAACTTAAATGACGCAAACGTTTGATAAATGGGAAAACACACCGGATATTTTAGGAGAAGAGGCTGTAAACAACCTGCTTTACAGATTTTTAACCCGGCGGTTTTTAAACTTTTGTTAAAAAGCTGCTTGTTTTACCTGGGTTGATGATATTTTTTGATTTGGGGTTGAGTTTTAACCTGTTAAGCCTTGATTTGATTTGCCCGACCGTCACTTCGCCTTCGGCAAAAAGAGCGGGTACAAAGTTTTTTATTTTAACTATTATCCTGAGGAACGAAAGATCTATTGGTGAACCTGCCCAATCGCAGAATAGATGCTTCACTATGTTCAGCATGACAAATTTATTTCCTAACCCTCTTTGCAGCGAAGCTGAAGAGAGGTCGACAAGCACAGCGATGTCGGGGTGAGTCTTCGCAAAATGTGCTAATCAGGCTTAAACCTGTACAAAAGGAATGATGTACTTGTAAACCTTCTCCATGCTTTCCATAGGCAATTCAAGCGCTGTATAAATGATGAGATTGGATTTGGAAGGTACCTCAAACCCGGCGCTGATACCCGTAAAGTTGGGTATTTGACTTGATTGGGCCTTTTTATACAGGCCTTTAATGTCCCTTGCCTGGCAAACACTCATGGGGCAGTCCACAAAAACTTCCAGATAATACCCGCCTATGATTTGCGCTGCAAGGGCCCTGTGTTTTTCAAGGGGAGTTATAAAAGAACAGATGGTGATAATATCGTTTTGCAGCATGATCCTGGCTATTTCTGCCGCACGCCTGATATTTTCTGATCTGTCGTCCTCCGTGAACGACAGATCATTATTAATACCAGCCCTTAACACATCCCCATCTAAAGAAACTGTAAAAAAACCATCGTTTTCCAGTTTTTCTTTTAACAAGGAGGCTATGGTTGTTTTACCCGCCCCCGATAATCCGAATAGCCAAACAACAATCCCTTTTTGATTAAGCAAAGCTTTTCCCTTCTATTTAATTTTAAACTAATACAATGTCTTATTCAGGTATTCTGTAAACATTGTTGCTGCGGTCAATATCTGGCAGCTGCCTGTCAGGGTCTAAAATTACTGAAGTTATTTTTGTAGTTGAGTTACATTTAAATACCCATTTTGCACCACGCTGCCAAACCTCAACAGGGAGTTTTATTTGTTGTACAGCTCCGTTTTGTTCGGTTACTTTTATGGCTACAGGCAGGGCCATGCCGCCTAAATTTTCAAGAGTTATCAACGCCCCGGCTACAGGATCGTTTTTTACATACTTTACATCAGTAACAGCCTGATCAAGGTTCCAGGCGGTAAAGAACCACTCTTTCCAAAACCAGTTAAGATCTTCGCCCGCTGCATCATTCATCGTACGAAAAAAATCATCAGGCTGCGGATGTTTATAAGCCCAGCGTTTGATATACATATTAAACGCATAATCAAACCTATCGGCGCCTAAAACTACATTCCGCAAAACGTTTAAAGCCAGTGCGGTTTTGTAATAATACAGACCACCATCTGAAAAGGCCATCACTTCGGGCGCGGTCATCAGGGGATCTTTCTCTTTCAATAAACTACGTGTCATGCTTACTGCCATGCTGCTGGTATCCTTATATTCGCCGTGGTTAAACCAATTAGAGGCATAGCCATTTATAAAAGTGTTTAAACCTTCGTCCATCCACATAAAGCGTCTTTCGTTACTGCCTACTATCATCGGGAACCAGTTATGGCCCATTTCATGCGTAATATCATGCCACAGGTCGTCCTTTTTAATCTTATAGCTGCAAAATACAATACCCGGATATTCCATTCCAAGCGCTACCCCAGCCACCACAAATGCCGAATGCCAAGGGTATTCGAAATAATTTTTGGAGTAAAACTCTATACTATGTTTTAAATATTGGGCAGCACGGCCATATCGTTCATAGCCACGGCTTTCTACCGGGTAAACCGCATTAGCCATTCCCTTTTTTCCTGATGGCAGATTAACTCGGGCGGCGTCCCAAATAAACGCCCTTGATGCCGACCAGGAAACATCACGTGTGTTGTGCATTTTATAGTGCCAGGTTAAGGTACCAGCCTGTTTAGGTCTTGAACCAGCAGTGCCTACCTCGGTCTCGGTTATAATACTTACACTGCTGTCGCTTTTAGCTGCAGCAGCCAACCGTTTGTTTTGCTCAGTGGTTAAAACTTGCTCCGAGTTTTGCAGATCGCCGGATGCGGCAACTATCATATCAGCCGGTACGGTGATAAAATAATCGTAATTGCCGTACTCGCAGTAAAATTCGCCGGTACCAATGTAAGGCAAAGTATCCCACCCATTTACATTGTCATAAACACACATGCGCGGATACCATTGGGCCAGCTGGTAGATCACGCCATCTTTTACAGGTAATTTACCCATGCGGTCGGCACCGTAATTGGGAACATTAAAATCGTAATTGATCTTTATAACGATTTGATCGCCATGCGGTTTTACCGCGAAGGGCAAACGTACCTGCATGCGGGTATCGTTAATAAGAGGTTTAACCGGGTAGTTTTTACCCATATAGGTAACCAAAACAGTTTCAATATGGTAGCCTCCCTTGTTATAACCCTTAACATCAAAGCGGTCGCCGCCCACGGGTGTTGTGGCAGCGCCTCTGGAATCGGACCTGAATAAATTCTGATCGAGCTGAAGCCATAAATAGTTAAGCGTATCAGGACTGTTATTGGTATAGTTGATGCTCACATTGCCCTTGATCAGGGTATCCTTTTCAACCAGCGTGGCATTAATTACATAATCTGCTTTGTTTTGCCAGTATTTTGGACCGGGAGCGCCATTGGCACTCCGTAACTCATTACCATTATGGGTAAAAAATGAATGATCGAAAACCTGGAGCTGGTCATAGGAAGATTTTGTTTGTGCAATAGCAAAAAATGGCATCATTGCCACACAAAAAAACCACAAATTGATCTGTTTATACTTTATCATTATCTCTTGAATAGTTTAAATACGGGCACCTTAGCGACAATGAAAGATAGATACTAATACAGCCTTAAAGCTATATACCTTAACGCAAACGTTTGATAACAGGCCAAAAAATGACGTTTAAAGAACCCGCTTTTATAAAACTTTACTTTTTATATCGCGCAGGATCTGTAATTGCAGTTCCCTGCGGTCAAGATCAGATTGCCGGGCGTTGGTCAGGATCTGTTTTTTAAGCATGTCGTTATCAGCAGTATATTCCTCAACGGCATCTGGCGACGTTAACCCGGTATTGGTTAAGGAGGTAAATACTGGGTAATTAAGCTTTTTCAATACATCATGGCTAACCAGTTCAAATATTTCGAGCTCAGCTGGTTGCAGCTCTTTATGAAACTTGCCTGTATTGTTATTCATGATGGGCTTTTCCAGATTCTGCCACATTTCGCCGGCGGCGGCAGTCGCTTTTGATTCGTTTGAGTTATAAAAACTCAGCATGTTATCCGCGTAATCAATTTCCAGGAACTTACATAGTTTCCTGATCAGCATTTCGGGCTGTGTGATCAATGTTTCATAATTAAGCGCGAAGAAGCGGTCCTCCCCTATACGTTCGGCCAGTTTTATGCAGGCTTGCTGGTCATATGTCCATTGCTGGGCCAGGTGGTAAATATGTTTTTCGCCAACAATAGCTTTTTTAAAGGATACGGCTACATCACGGCCATCGCGGTACAGGTAAATGTATTTTAAATTGGGACTGTGGTTCTCCAGTTCATCGGCATAATGAACGTTGGCCATACTTTTGCAGCACCAGTACGTTGCCTTTTTAGTTATGGCCGCTTGTTCGTAAATAAGCCTGTTTATCTCAAAAATGCTATATACTGTCGAATTCTCCAAGATCCAATCCCTGTTGATCTTTATGCCTTCCCAGGGCACAGGATTGGCCTCAACATAGTCAACCACATCGTTGATCAGTATTTTATACGCACTTTCATTTAAAGGCCCGTAAAACTTTAATAAGGGCACAAAAGTAACCAGTATATGCGGCGGATGAGGTGACGCTATGGCTTCCGACTGATCCAGTATCACCCTTAATAAATTTGATCCCGACCTTTGTGTGCCAATTATCTGGATGCCTGATGGTTTATGCATATTATTCATATTAAATATACTTTGTTAATACCCCAAGTGATATGGAGGCAATGATGAGATAAACAGGGTTTATTTTATACCTATAGCTCAGGATCAAAGCAATTATCGGGATGATCACGATGACTGGCGTTAAATGCAATTGAAACACAATCCTTAAAGCCGATGAAATGATAAGGCCGATGACCACTACCTTAATTCCGCCAACTACATTTTTAACCAGCGCATGGTCTTTGTTTTTCTTGAACAGTTTAGCAACCATGATCATTAAAATGGCCGATGGCGCAAACATAGCCACGGTAGCCAGGATAGCCCCCGCAATTCCGGCTAATTTATAGCCAATAAAGGTGGAGCTTACCAGGATAGGCCCCGGTGTGGCCTGACTAAACGCTATGGCATCAATAAATTCCTGTACGGTAAGCCAGTGCAGGTCTTTTACAAATAATGATTGCATGATAGGGATCATGACGTAACCGCCCCCAAATAAAGAAAGACTTATCCCCGAAAAAACCATTCCTATTTTTAACAGTATATTGTTCAGGTTTTTGTAAACGTTGGTTAAAAATAAAGCCTCATTAACCAGCAATATCCCCATCAGTATAGATGCCGTGTTGATCTTGAACTTATACCCGGTTTTAAAAATATCTCCTATCGATATGCCCGCATGTTTATGACCGCCCATAAAAAAACCTGCTATTGCCCCTATGAAAATAAGTGCAATGGTGACCATGTAGCTATTTAATACAGAAATAACCACAACGGTGAAAACACACAACGCTATTTTTTTATGATCTTTCGAAATTTCCTTTTTGAATAACTGCAAACCTGCCGATAATATGATCGCGCTTACCGTACCAGCTACATACTGCATGATGAGGGCCCATTCCACTTTATAGGAGTAGGTAAAATAAACCCATGATAATAAAAGCATGAGGGTACATGCAGGTAGCAAAACACCCAGCATACTAACCAATGCGCCCGTTTTGCCTTTAAGGTGGTAACCAATGTAGGCTACTACATTTACAGCCAATGGCCCCGGCAGCAGGCTTGCTACGGTAATACCCTCCAATATAATTTCATTGTCAACAACTTCGTCCTTATCAACCATGAGCTTTTGCATGAGGGCAACAAGGGCCATATAGCCACCAAAACTCACACACCCAATTTTAAGGAATGTGTAAAACAGGTAGCTAAGGCTTACCCGGGTTTTTTGAGCTTGAGTTATACTAATTTGTGCAGCCTCCATTAATTTCCTGATTGTTATGATCTTATAAAGATTTTCAGAAAATTACAAATTAAGCGGCCTGCGTTAATAATTAATTTAACGCAAACGTTTGTTAAGGCTCAAAATCTTAATGATGAATTAACGTTTACCTGTTCGGCAGCAACGCGATGGGTGATTATTTCACCTTACATAAAAAGCCCGAATTGAGTAACGAGACCTTGTTGTATAAAAAGGGATCACCATTAGGGGCGGTCATTGTAGCGCCGCTAAAAGTCGCGATAGCTTGGCCGGCCGCGGTGTCCCATTCCATGGTAGGGCCGTGGCGGTAATAAATATGGGCCTTACCTTCGGCTATTAAACAAAATTTGAGCGAACTCCCAGTCGAAATAGTCTCTGTTACCGGATATTGGCTTAGCACGGCTGTTTCTTCTGCCGATGCATGTGAGCGGCTGCCTACTGCTGTCCAATTGGTACTGCTTGTATCAACATGCAGTTGGGTTTTAATTCCGTTTTTTGTTTCTTTCCAGCTTCCAATATTTGCTCCGCCGTAGTACAATTCACCGGTAACAGGTACGTAGATGACCCCTAAAACGGGCGTATCTTTATATATGAGGGCTATGTTTACCGTAAACTCGCCATTATGCTTGATGAACTCTTTGGTTCCATCCAATGGGTCGACACACCAAAAAAACTCCCAGTTTTTCCGGGTATCATAAGGGATATTTTTTCCCTCTTCAGAAATGATGGGGATGTGCGGGGTTAACGAGGTTAGTCCTTTAACTATAATATCATTCGACAGGCTATCGGCAATGGTAAGGGGCGACTGGTCATCTTTCAATGTCAGTTCCATCTTTTCGGGAGGTAAATTATAAATAGTAAGTATCTCTGCTCCGGCTTCTTTGGCTATATCGTTTAATTTCTCTAAATCAATTGCCGGTAAATCTTTAAAAACAAAAATCATTTATGCTTGCCTAAAATTCAATAATACTACCTTTTAGTAAAGATAGTAATTCCGATAAATATCCTGAGAATACTCCTTTCATATCGGTTATACCATCACGCCCTTTTGCATACCATACTTTTACGGTATATGCCTTAAAAAGTATTAAATACGTAGTACTACCTCAACGGAAAAATAGAAAAGAGATAGTCGGATGTTATTTGTTTGAGCTAAATTTATACCGCAGAAAACGGATATATGGAATATATAACCTTACAAAAACATCAGGATATTTGGACACATAAATTTGCTGCAGAGCAAGGCCTACTTTCGGGGGTATTGGGAAAATTTGTAAAAATATATCATGTTGGCAGCACTGCCATTCCCGATCTGTTGGCTAAACCCATAATTGACATTGCTCTTGAATCAAAGGAATTTCCACCGGGCCGGGATACTATTGAACAGCTATCAGCTATAGGCTATACCTATAAAGGTGAGGCTGGCGTTAAAGGGCGAATCTGGTTTACTAAGGGACAGCCGCGGGAAATTAACCTTCATTATTGTGCAACAGGCTCTGAAATTGTAAAGCGACAACTCAGATTTCGCGACAGCTTAATGCAGGATGAATGCTTAAGACGCGAGTACGAACTTATAAAGTTAAATAATTGTAAGGGTAAGGATATAGACGATGCCGGATATGCAGATGCAAAATCTGACCTGATCGAAAAAGTGATCGGTCAATAAAACTTCTCCAAGAATCACCATACTAAGTCACAATTTTGTTAATATGCTTATAGGGCGAAACCTATTGAAATAACATTTGTAAATTCGATAAAACACTACTATGGATTATGTAAGATTTGGGCAAACCGGCATGATGGTTTCAAAATTATGTTTAGGTACCATGACCTATGGAAGGCCAACCGAAAGGTGGCCCTGGGCCCTAAATGAAGAGCAAAGCCGGCCTTTTATTCAAAAAGCGCTGGAGCTGGGTATTAATTTTTTTGATACGGCCGATGTTTATACCGCAGGCGCCAGTGAAGAAGTTGTAGGAAAAGCGTTACGTGATTTTGCCAAACGGGATGATGTGGTAATTGCCACCAAGGTTTTTAATGCTATGGGCTCCGGCCCCAATGACAAGGGACTTTCCCGTAAACATATCATGAGCGCCATTGATGCCAGTCTGAAACGGCTGGGGACAGATTATGTGGATCTTTACCAAACCCACCGCTGGGATTATAACACACCGATTGAGGAAACCATGGAGGCCCTGCATGATGTTGTTAAGGCAGGTAAGGCGCGTTACATTGGGGCATCATCAATGTATAGCTGGCAATTTGCTCAGGCATTATATACGGCAGATCTGCACGGATGGACAAGATTTGTTTCCATGCAACCCCATTATAATTTGATATACCGCGAGGAAGAAAGGGAGATGATCCCGCTTTGCCAGGATCAGAAGATCGCCGTTATACCCTGGTCGCCATTGGCACGCGGGCTTTTAACCGGAAAGCGGACAAAAGAACGAAATGAAACAGAGCGCTCTAAAACAGATGCTTTTGGAAAAACGCTGTACAATGAAAGCTCAGATTTTGATATCGTAAACCGCCTTACTGAAATAGCTTCAGTAAAAGGATTACCTAACGCGCAGGTGGCTTTAGCCTGGATGCTGAGCAAACCCGCTGTTACCGCTCCTATTATTGGTGCAAGCAAACCCGGCCATTTAGAAGATGCCGTAGCTGCATTAACTGTAAAACTTTCTGACGAAGAAATAAAAAGTTTGGAAGAGCTATACCAGCCTCATCCGGTACTTGGTTTTGCGTAAGCACCATCATATAACATCTTGATCCCTTCAACCTATGGTTTGGTTAAATACAAAACATAGGTTGATTTCTTTAATGCCAACCGGCATTTTAGATCCGAAAACCCTTACACTTCGGATAACGAAAAAACTATGAATTACATTTGTAATCTTAAAGTTCCTGCTGTACAAGAGTGCCTAAAGCTTTAAAAGCATCCTCGTTCCTTTTATAATACGTCCACTGGCCTTTACGGGTTGAAGTAACCAGCCCTGCCCGTTGCATAACCGATAGGTTTTCTGAAATGGTAGATTGTGTCATACCGCTCTTTTTTTGAATTTGTCCAACGCATACCCCAAGGGTAAATGGCTCCTGCTGATCTGGGAAATACTTTTCGGGTGTTTTAAGCCAGGCCAGTATCTGCAACCGGGTAGGATTTGAAAGTGCCTTAAAAATTTCCAGGTGATTCATAACACAAATATATATCTGATTTTCCCGATATACCAATTAATATCTCTTAATTACAATGTATTGACTTATGATAGTCTTTCCCTTTTAACCAATAACAACCAGGCATTCGTTTTTCTAAAATGAAAAAACAAGAGTTTAGTTAGTCGCTTTCTGCTGCTTAAGCTATCTTATTGATCTTTTTCACATATAACTCATCAACCAGGATCATAACAATAGCCAGTAACGGAACAGCCAATATGATACCCAAAACACCCGATAAAGTAGCCATCAAAACTTGCGCAAGTATAGTAAGGGCAGGCGGCAGATCCATCATCCTTTTCTGAATAAGCGGGTTTACAACATTGCTCACAATAGTTTGGGTTATAATATACATCAGCGCTACAATTATAGCGGTATTGGTACTGATAGTGAGCGCAAGCAATACCCCCGGTATCATAGCTGCCAGCGATCCGAAGTTGGGAATAAGCTTAAGCAAACCTGTAAGCAGTGCCAGCACAAGGGCTACGGGTATGCTCATGATGCTTAAACCAACAGTAAGTAAAATAAACACCAAAACCATGGATAGCATCATGCCTTTAAGCCAGCTTTTGAGTGCCACGCTGATGCGGTCAATAACCTCTTTGGCAAGATCTTTCCGGTCTTCAGGTATCAGCTTGATGATACCACTTTTATATAAATCGGGATTTGTGGTAAAAAAAATAGCCAGGAAAAAAATAATATACAGATTGCCCAAAACACCAAAGCTGGTACTAAAAAACTGCCGGGCGGTGGCAAATAACTTGTCAGAATTATCATCTGATAAATAGGACAGCACTTTATTCCCTAAAGGTGTCTCGGCCATCTTTAATTTAGCCGTACGGACTGTATTAGGTAACGAATCGCTTAATATGGCTATTTGGTTGGAGATCTTGCTACCCATAAACCAAAATAAAACAGCAAGTATGATAAATGAACCAGCCACAGAAATGATCATGCAGGGTCGCCTGCTCCATTTGGTGTTTCGCTGAATCATATCTCCCAATCCATGAAAATAAACCGATACAAGGACGCCTGCCAATACCATCAGCAGTACATTAAAGGCCACACGTGCTATCAGGATAACAACAACCAGCAGTGCAACTATGGCAACCGTGTGCCATACTTTTTCAATATAAGTTAGCTCCTTTTGTTTTTCGTTTTCGGTAGGGAGTTTATTGTTTGGGGTCATAGGCTCTGTATGCGGTTAAAGCGTACAGATAAGTACAATAATTAAGCATAAAAGTTTTAATCATCAGTCCGGGTCTATTTATTCGTTTTGCCCGGTGGTACAAAGTAAAACGGGAACAGGGCTTACCACCATGTTCCCGTTTATGCGCTTATAATTTATTATTGCTTATACAACTCCACCCATAACCGGGTCTGTAAAGCTGGCTGCACCTGTCTCTACCCTGCCGGCGTACCGTTGTTCAAAATGCTCAGCACCATCGGCCTGAACACTAAAATCATACCAGTCGAAGCTTGATTTCAAATCAAGCACTATGTTTTGTGTACTGCCGGTGGCTATTTGTTTTTTAATATCATTTTTATGGTAGCCCTGATCCTTAATAGTAACAGCATAAGTTTTTGACGGATCAGAATTGATGATTTTCACTATCACATTCCCTGTTAATTTTCCGTTTTCGGCAGTACGTTCATATTCTGCGGTAATATTTAACAGCGGGTCATTACCGGTTCCAATGAACTCCCTGTAAAATCCATTCGGGCCATTCACCCTCAAATGATATTTATCTCCCTCAAAAGCATTAACCGGCCAGTTATAAGCTAAAGGATCTCCAACGGCAGCCGCGAACGACCAGTTACGGCACACTTGCGTAACTGGCTCCGTTAATGCATCATGAAATTTACCAGGTGCATAAACAGTAAAAGGTGAACCTGCGGATTGCTCTCCAAAAACTTTATTGCCTGCTTCAAGCTTTAGCTCAAAACTCTTTTTATCAGCACTCAATTTACCATGCGCATAAAGCTCATACGGCAAAGCACATGACGGACGTACCCCTTTTTCCTGCAACGGTACAACATCCCCGGCAAGCGGTTTATCCATATATTTTGCTACATCCTCGTCCGATAGTTTTTTGTACCCCGATGGGTCTTCTTTAAACCTGGCGTTATATATTTCCTCTACAAAATTATTGCGGTTTAAAAAGTCAATCTTATCCGGTTTATCACCATCATACGGACTAAACACCGAAGTCAGGTCGCCGCATATGGCACGGCGCCATTTACTGATATTATCTATCCTAATACTTTTCTTGTACTTTTTATTAAAAAAGGTTTCCAGGAATTGTAAGGTTGAAGTGTGATCAAACACTTCTGAACAAACCTTACCTCCCCTGCTCCAAGGCGAGGCAATAATAGTAGGCACCCTAAACCCGAGCCCGATAGGTGCTTCGCGTGCTTGTTTTTCGGGGATGCCCTGTTTAAGCTCATTGGCCAACCTAACGTGTTCTACCTCGGTATCTATCCCTTTTGATACTTTTCCGGTGCCGGGTATTTTTTCATCAGGTATTGAAAATGGCTTAACATGATCAAAATAGCCATCGTTTTCATCGTATGTGCTGATAAAGATGGTTTTTTTCCATACCTCGGGGTTTTTAGTCAATATATCCAGTATTTCAGAAACATACCATGCACCATACCACGGGGCGCTTGGATGGTCCGAAAAGTTTTGAGGTCCGGCCAGCCAGGAAACAGCCGGGAGTTTACCGGTGTTTACATCCTGCCTAAACTGGTGCAGCACATCACCCTTAGGTACGGTTACCTCGCGCTGTGTATTACCATCATTGTAACTAAGTGTAGTAACATCACGATAATCAGGATCACCTGAATTTACAACAAAAGCTCTTTGGTACAAGCTCTTCTCTCTTGCCGATAATTTATTAAACTGTTCCTGGTTATACTTTTTCAGTTCGGCTTTGGCATTATCCAATACTGCCTGTTTGGTTTGTATGCTGGCCTGTACTTTTGCATCTGCAGAGGGGTTTTTCTCCTGCAGCTTTCTGATCTCGGCAGGGAGCACATCCACCTGCCGCTGTAAATTTTTCACATATCGCGACGTAAATTTAACGTTATACGCGGCGTAGAACTCTAAATTATTACAGCCGAAATTGGAAAGCCAGGATCTCTCTTCGCCTTTAAATCCGCCGCCGCAATCCAGCTCATTCTGGTAAAATTTCCATGAAATATCATTATCTTCCAGTAATTCGGGGAATGTTTGCCATGGCATTTTTCCATGATCAAAATCATCATTCCTGATGTTCACTTTGGTGAGGCCATTTTCTTCGCAGCTGGTTTTACCTGTCCAGAAAAAAGCCCTGTTGGGCGTAGTACTTGTCATGGCCGAACAAAAACTTTGATCGCAAACGGTAAACGCGTCGGCCATGGCATAATGAAACGGCAGATCTTCGCGGGTATAATGACCCAGGGTTAAGGGCATACCCGCATACTTTTTATTCCCTGATTTTTTGGAGAGTAGCCACTGGTCATATTTACCATTGTTATAAGCATCAACCTGGCTTGCTCTTGAATGCGGCAATGATCCTATCCAGGTAACTTTTGAATCTTTAATATTTAAACGGAATGGGGCGTAGGTTTCGCCCACCGCGTTAGTTTGCATCCATACTGGTTTTTTATCGGGCAGGTTTATAGCTCTTGGATCGTTAAATCCCCTTACTCCCTGCAGGGTTCCAAAACAATGATCAAATGACCTGTTCTCCTGCATCAGGATCACAATGTGCTCGGCATCTAAAAAGGTACTGCCGGCCTTTGGATCAATGGCAAAAGCGCGTTGTATTGATGCCGGGAACATGGCGGTAAGGCCAGCTGCGCCCGATAATAACAATGATTTTTTAATAAAGTCCCGTCTGGATTCCATAATTGTAGTCTGTATTTTTCTTAAAAAACTTCGCCGCAATTTCTCTCTTTTTAAATATAGATAAGATCATCGGCTGTAAAATTTATGTTATCATAATACCTAAACAATATTAACAGTGAGTTGCAACATTTTGCTTTTTATCCTTACAACCTCACCTGGTAATATATTAAACCTATTTAATATTATTGATTTCTCAAAAATTTGCCCTAATTTTCGGGTCGTCTACCATTCTGCATATATCTGTTTAAGGAGAAAGCTATCAATTTTGAATATCCATACAATGAATTACGCTGAACCACAACTCAGAACCATTAATGTGATACGCTACGTAACCCCCTTACGCGAAGGCGGTTCATTGCCTGCCATTGCCGAAGGCGACGATGAGTTTTTGTATGTGCTCAAGTTTCGCGGCGCCGGACAGGGCGTTAAAGCGCTTATTGCCGAACTTATTGGCGGCGAAATTGCCCGTGCCCTGGGTTTAAAAGTACCAGAACTGGTTTTTGCTAACCTTGACCCTGCCTTTGGCCGCTCAGAAGCGGATGAGGAGATACAGGACTTGCTGAAATTCAGTGTAGGACTTAACCTTGCCCTGCATTACCTTTCGGGTGCTATTACCTATGACCCCGTTGTTAATACGCTTGATGCAAAACTGGCTTCGCAGATTGTATGGCTTGATTGCCTGCTTACCAACGTTGATCGTACTCCCCGCAATACCAATATGCTGATGTGGCATAAAGAACTATGGCTTATTGATCATGGCGCGGCACTATACTTTCATCATTCGTGGGATAACTGGGATGAGCAGGCTATGCGCCCTTTTATAAAGGTTAAGGATCATGTATTACTGCCACAGGCCTCGGCACTGGATGAAGTTGATGCAGAGTTTTGTTCTATTTTAACCGAAGACCGTATCCGCTCCATTGTAAACCTGGTTCCGGATGAATGGCTTATCGATGATTCGGATAATGGGACACCTGACGAGCGCCGGGATGTTTACACCCGTTTTTTAACCACACGCATAGCCGCGTCTGATATATTTGTAAAAGAAGCACAATATGCAAGAGCAATACTTATTTGAGTACGCCGTGATACGCGTTGTGCCCAGGGTGGAGCGCGAGGAATTTATAAATATTGGCGTGATCATTTACTGTCCCAAACAACAGTTTTTAAAAGTACGCTTTATGCTTGACAATGTCCGCATCAGCGCGTTCGCGCGCGGACTGGATATTGATTGTATTAAAGACAATATTGGCTCCTTCGAAAGAATCTGTAACGGTGATAAACAAGCCGGTCCTATTGCCAAACTGGATATGGCCTCCCGTTTCCGATGGCTTACCGCTACCCGGAGCACGGTGGTACAGTCGTCAAAAGTACACCCCGGTTTGTGTTTGGATGCTGATGAAACGCTTACAAAATTGTTTGAGCAGTTGGTGGGTTAAGCATTTAAAAATTGCCATCCTGAGCATCGCGAAGGATCTACTCGCAAATATGCTTAGCGTAGAATAGATCCTTCGTTCCTCAGGATGACAAAGATGTATTAAATCTATCTCGCCACTACCTTTTTCTCTTCCTTTTTCACCGTCCACGGATAACTGAACGTATACTCACCCGAGCCGAGCTTTATGGTGGTGCCGTTTTCATCGGTTCTCCCGGTAACAGGTTTGCCATCCTGCTTTATATCCTGACCATTGGCCTGCGGCAGGGTTACATCGGCTGTGGTGTTGGGTGGTATTTTAACGTGCATTTGCATGGTAGCATCTTTTACTTCCCATGATGACAATACCTGTCCGTACATGGTTTCGAACGTTGCCTTTGTAAAGGTGAATTTGCGGTGCGGCTCGGGTTTTATAATGATGTGTTTGTAGCCGGGCGCGCCTATCTGCAACCCGGCCATTTGCTGGTACATCCAATCGCCAACTGCTCCGTATGAGTAGTGGTTAAAGGAATTCATGCTTTTATCCTGGAAAGTACTGTCGGTCTTGATGCCGTCCCAGCGTTCCCAAATGGTGGTGGCACCCATTTTTACAGGGTACAGCCATGAAGGATACGTTTTTTGCAGCAGCAGGTCATAAGCCACATTGGTATAACCGTTTTGCGATAGCACCTGGCACAAATATGGTGTACCCAAAAAGCCGGTAGATAAATGATTTTTACGGCTGTGTACATCCTCCACGAGGTAAGCCGCGGCTTTGGCCTTCAAACTATCGGGTACCAGATCAAACTTCAGGGCCAGCACATACCCGGTTTGCGAATCGGCAAATATGCGGCCTGTTGGGGTAATGTAGTTATGGATAAAGGCTTTTTTCACCGCCTCGTGTATATCGCTGTACTTCTTCTCATCGGCGGTATTACCTAAAACACCCGCCGCCTGGCTCAATAGTTTTGACGAGTAGGCATAAAACGCGGTAGCTATCAGATCGGGATTGGTATAACCATTAGGTTCGGAGAAATCATAAATGCCCGGACGGTAAAACAGCCAGTCGCCAAACAAGCTACCGCCGTGCCAGATGTATTTATCACCCGCCTTTTTAACTATGTAATCCACATAGGCTTTCATACTGGGATATTGGGTCTGCAAAATGTGCTTATCTGCATAAACCTGGTACATTGTCCAGGGTACAATCACGGCTACGTCCCCCCATCCTGCCGATGTGGCCTGACCGGTTGGCAAATTATCGGGCACCACAAAGGGTATCCCCCCACCCGGAAACTGGTCGGCAGCTACATCCTTCATCCACTTGGCAAAAAACGGGGCCACCTGCATATTAAATGCCGCCGTGCGCGAAAAAACCTGCGCATCGCCCGTCCAGCCCAAACGTTCATCACGTTGCGGGCAATCCGTAGGGATATCTAAAAAGTTACCTTTTTGTCCCCACAGTATATTGTGCTGCAGTTTGTTGATCATGGTATCTGAGCACGCGAACGTGCCAGTTACAGGCATATCTGAGTGAACAACCACAGCCGTAAAATTTTCAGGCTTCAGTTCACCCGGAAAACCGTCAACAGCTATGTACCTGAAACCCATAAAAGTAAAATGCGGTTCAAAGGTTTCTGCTCCATTACCCTTAAGTGTATAATTGATGGTTGCCGTTGCCGAACGCAGATTGGCTGTATAAAACTCACCAAACTTATCCAATACTTCGGCATGGCGTATGGTAATGGTTTGCCCGGCCTGGCCGCTTACTTTTAGGCGTACCCAACCAGTAAGATTCTGTCCAAAATCAATGATCTGTGTTCCTTTAGGGCTTTTAAATATAGCAATAGGTTTTATCTCCTGAATTTTATGTACGGGTACACTCTCTACCCCCACCAGCATCTTTTTATCATAAGTAACTGTATCAACAGGAACCCAGGCGGCGTCATTAAAGCCTTTACTGTCCCAGCCGGGTATTTCCTTACGGGCATCATAGTTTTCGCCATCATATATACCATCAAGTGTTATAGGACCGTTTTGCGTACTTTTCCAGGAGCCGTCAGAATTTACGTATTGCACCGTTCCATCGGCATAGGTAATTCGCAACTGGCATAGCAAGGTCAGTTTTTTACCCCAAACGGCCCATTGACTGGCAAAGCCCGTTGTACCACGAAACCAACCATCGCCCAACATAGCACCTATCACGTTATCCCCTTGTTGCAGCATGGTGGTAATATCATAAGCTTGGTATTGCAGTCGTTTTTTATATTCTGTCCAACCGGGGGTAAGCAGTTGGTCGCCTACCCTTTTACCGTTAAGACAAAGCTCATATAAACCATGCGCGGTAGCATAAACCCTGGCCGATACTATTTTCTTACTAACCGCAAATTGCTTGCGCAGCATTATTGCCGGTATTTTGCGCAACGTATCCTGTTTAGGTTGTACCCAGGTGGCGGTCCAATCGGCAGGCGAAAGCAGGCCCGTTTCAAAATAAGCTGGTTTGCTCCAGGCAGATGCATGGTTATGATTGTCCCAGACCTTTACCTGCCAGTAATAACGCGTGGCCGATTTTAATGCAACGCCGTTATAGGTTATCAACACCGAAGAATCGGCATTTACTTTACCTGTGTTCCAAACTGTTTTTGACGATGAAAAGGATGCATCGGTGGCTACCCTGATATTATAAGCCTGCTGCAGGGTATTCCTTTGCGGGGTGTTTATTTTCCAGCTAAAGTGGGGATGTAATACATCAATACCTATTGGATTGGTCAGGTATTCGGAGGTTAAACTTTCAACAACAGGGGTTTGCGCCAGGCACATTGCCGGGAAGGTAAGCAAGAGGTAAAGGAGTATATGCTTCATGATTTAAATTGGTAAACCAAGTATATCAATTGTATTTTGAAACCGCAACCCCGTCTATCTTCTTGCTAAAACGTGTTAACCTTAATAAGTTATGTTTTTTTGCCTTTTAACATATCTAAAGAGTAAAAACTATCGCGCCAATAAATACCACCCTGCCTTATTGTTAAAAATGCGGATTTTAAAGTGGTATATACTATAAGAAAACTGGTAAACGGGATCATCAGGGCATACCACCATTTATTAGGACGAACAGCTACCATGTAAAATATCTGGAACAGAAACACTACTGCTGCCATTAAACGAATTTCGGTTGATCCGAAAATTAACATAGCAGGCATAGGTAACGCAAAACATACCAATACCATCAAAGCATTTATAATTGCATGACCAAGTTTATATTCGACTACCGAGAATGAATTTTTCATAAGCCCGTTACAAAACTCCTTCAGATTTTTGTACCACTCCAAACAGATATATTGCTGACCACCCAATACATCCTGTTTTAAACCAACCGACTTAATGGTTTGACCGAGCTGCATATCATCATCGGGCCTTAATTTGATACGGGCATGTGTCCCTATCTTTTCGTATGCATCGCGCCGCACTAAATTAAATGCACCAATACCCGCAAAGCCTTTTGATTTGGGATCTTTGGCTCCCCAGGGCTTCATGTGCATCATTAATATGATACCGAACGTGCCCAGTACACTGTTTAAAATTACAGATCTGGATATCGCCTCGGGCAGTATGGTTAAATGGTCGAGCTTGTGCTTAACCGCATATCCTAAAGCCTTATTAACGGCATCCCGGTGAAACACGATATCGGCATCGGTAAAAAGCATCCATTCTTCAGAACTGCTTAAATAACCCTGGTACAATGCATTGTTTTTACCCAGCCACTCATCTGGCAAGGTAGTGATTGTGGTAACGGTAAGTTTTGGGTAACGTACAATAAAACCCTGTAATATATCTGCAGTACGGTCTGTAGAACGATCATTCACTACGATAATACGATAGTTATTGTAATTGATATTGCAAACGCTTTGCAGGGCATTTTCAAGATAATCCTCCTCGTTACGTACTGCAATAATGATAACTACAGCCGGTTGCGCTTCAATTAGGGGTTGTATTTTCAATTGTTCAATCTTTTTCAGGTTGATGAGCAGGTAAATGATCATGCCTACCCACGAAAAGCTTACCCATATGCTGTAGCAAAGAAAAATCATTGTAATGAGGTTTTGATAAAGGTGAGCAAAATTGCACCTCTTTTCAACTATTTTTTCATTTATAAAAACCTGCTGACATAGGGCTGTCACTTGCCGGTTGTTACTTTGAATTATAAACAAAAACAGTAAACACTTAAAACAATAAAGTCATGTCAATCATCCCTATGTTATTAAAAGAAATGGAGCAGGAAGCTCAAACAACCCGTAAAATGCTGGAACGTGTACCTAATGATAAATATCAATGGCAACCACACGAAAAAAGCATGACCATACAACGCCTGGCCAACCACATTGCCGAACTGCCTACCTGGGTATCCATGGCGCTTAACACCAGCGAGCTCGACTTTGATAAAAACCCTTATGTAAATAATCCCATAAATAATACAGCCGACCTGCTGAATTTTTTTGAAGAATCGCTGGAAAGCGGAAAAACACGCCTGGCTGTGGCAAATGAAGTAGATCTTGAAAAAGAATGGACGCTGAGGAAAGGCGATTACATTATCAGCGTATCAAGCAAAGGTGATATCATCAGAATGGCTTACTCACAAATTGTGCATCACCGGGCACAATTGGGTGTATACCTGCGCCTGCTTAACGTACCCATTCCGGGTAGTTACGGCCCCAGTGCCGATGAGCAAGGTTTTTAATAAATCAATAAAAATGCAAAAGCCATTGTCCAACAAATAGGACAATGGCTTTTGCATTGCACAAATACTAATGTTTGTGCTTTGATAGTTTACCTTCATTAATTTCTTCCAGGAAACCATCTTCATTTATTGCATAACGGGCATATTCAGTATCAGTATCAATTTTATACTTAAACTCAGGTTTTGACCTTTTCCTGAATTTTTTCCGTATAGCTAATAATGGCAGGATAATTACAGCAAGCAGAGCGGTAATTTGTAATAAAATAATATACATAACTTTTTTGATAAAATTTATTTGAAAGCAGGACTAACATACCCTAATAATAAAATGCTTTTATAATCGGTTTATTGTTAAGCAGCCATCAAATAATTATATAGCTAAATATGTGCCATAATTTTAATTGCCTTTAATTATTGCTTATATGTTAAGTTTTTAATGATAAATAATTGATATGGTGAGGAGTATGAATTAGTGAATAAAGGCTATTACCTGCTAATTTTGGGGTTGCACCTACGGAGCAATGTTGTTTTTTGGTTTGGCTTGCTACAAACAGGTAGCTCCTAACGGAGCATATAAACTTGTGTAAACATGATAGTGCCTTTGGAAAGGTTAGGTATCTCAAATGATTCTCATTTGAGATACTATAAGTTATAAAAACTTGTGGCATTATCGCCCCAAAATAACACCTGTTCTGTTGCTGATAGCTTTGCGCAATAATTATTCATCACCTGCATAGTACCTTCATAACCACCGGCAAGCAGGCATACCGGCCAGTCGGAGCCAAACATTACCCGGTTAATACCAAAGGCGTTGAACACTACATCCAAATACGATGTAAAATCTTCGGTTTTCCAGGAATTCCACTTGGCCTCGGTAAGCATCCCTGAAATTTTGCAATGTACATTTTGGTGTTTGGCCAAAGCCTGGATATCCTTTTGCCAGTCGCTTATTTTTTGATCCTTAATATGTGGCTTGGCCAAATGGTCAACCACAAACTGCTGATCAGGAAAGCCCCCGGCCAACTGTACCGCGTAGGGCAAGTGTTCAGGATATATCAATATATCATACGTATAACCGTGCTTTTGCAGCCGGGCTATGCCCTTTTGAAATTGCGATTGTAACATGTACTGTTTATCGGGCTCCGACTGTAAAATATGCCTAAACCCTTTCAACTTATCATATTGCTTGTAATCCTGTAACCTTTTATCAAGATCATTAGCTTTCAGGTCAACCCAGCCCACCACGCCTTTAACTTCGGGGCTTTCGGCTGCAAGGTTTAATAAAAAACGGGTTTCTTCTTCAGATTGACTGGCCTGTACTGCTACACAACCATCAATGCCGTACTGCTGTAATACGGGTAACAGATCGGCTGGTAAAAAATCACGTTTTATCACCAGCATTTCATCGTTGATCCAACTATCCCTAACCGGGTCAAATATCCAGAAATGCTGGTGCGCATCAATTTTACGCATAAGCTACAACGTTTTGCTTTGATTCACCCAATCCATCGATGCCTAATTCAACCACATCACCAGGTTTTAAATAAAATGGAGGTTTCATACCCAGACCAACACCAGCTGGCGTACCTGTTGATATAATATCACCTGGCAACAGGGTCATGAACTGACTGGTATAAGATATTAAATGCGGCAGATTAAAAATAAAGTTTGAAGTAGTGCCATCCTGCAGGATTTGTCCGTTCACCTTAAGCCACAAGCGCAAGTTGTGCGGATCGGCAATTTCATCAGGCGTAGCCAGGAAGGGGCCAAGCGGTGCAAAGGTGTCGCAACCTTTTCCTTTATCCCAGGTACCATTACGCTCCAATTGAAACTCGCGCTCTGACACATCATTATGCAATACATATCCGGCCACGTAATCCATAGCGCTGGCTTCGTCAACATACGATGCTTTTTTGCCGATCACAACGGCCAGTTCCACTTCCCAGTCTGTTTTTACAGAGTTTTTAGGGATCACAATATCATCAAACGGACCAACTATAGCGGTGGTAGCCTTCATGAATATTACCGGCTCAGGTGGCAGCGGTGCATTGGTTTCTTTAGCGTGATCGGCATAGTTTAAGCCAATGCATACAATTTTTGATGGACGCACAATCGGACTGCCCAAACGTACATCAGCGGCAAGCTCAGGCAATTGTTTATCTTTTATAAAAGCAGCCAGACGGGCAACACCACCGGTTTCAAAAAACTGCTCGGTATAGTCTTCGCCAAAAGCCGAAACATCGTATTTTTTATCGTTAAGGATCACTCCTGGTTTTTCCTGTCCGCTGGCGCCAAATCGTATAAGCTTCATATGGTTATTGTATTGTTTTTTTAAGATTAGTTGTTCAAGGTAATAAATCCACCGTCAATAGGGTAATCGGTACCGGTAATAAATCCGGCCTCGTCAGAGCACAGGTACAATGCCAGCGCCGCTACTTCCTCTGATTTGCCCATACGGCCAATTGGCTGACTTTTGGACAATTTTTCAAAGATCTCGGCTTCCTGCCCGGCATAGTTCTTAGCTATAAACCCATCAACAAAGGGAGTATGGATACGTGCCGGCGAAATACAGTTACACCGGATGTTATCATGCAGGTAATCGCGCGCTACCGAAAGTGTCATGGCATGTATAGCGCCCTTGCTTGTAGAGTAGGCAAACCTATCGGTAATGCCTACGCTGGCTGCTATGGAAGCCGTATTTAAGATGACACCCCCTCCATTAGCTTTGAACATAGGGATAGCAGCGAAAAGACAGTTATAAGCCCCTTTTACGTTCACGTTAAATACGCGCTCAAAATCTTCAGTACTGGTATTATCAGCACGACCAATATGGGCTATCCCCGCGTTATTTATCAGGATATCAATTTTACCGATCTTGTTGAATGTATCAACTACCTGCTGCTGGTTACTTACATCGCAGGCATAGCCTGTTGCTTTTCCGTTGGCGGCTTCAATCTCATTTACTGTTTCGGCTGCTGCTTTGTCATTTAGTTCGATGATGTGTACAGTGGCACCCTGCTGTGCAAACAATACAGACATAGCTTTGCCTATACCGCTGCCGCCGCCTGTAATCACTACCGATTTATTGGTTAATTTAAACATGTTAGCCCCCTCTAAATCTCCCCCTAAAGGGTGAGACTTTTTTGTTTTATTTTAATGTTACTAATTTGTCTTTTCTTAAGCCCTCTCCTGAAGGAGAGAGTTGGGTGAGGCTTCTTTTATAACGATACTCCCCTTTTCCATGGTATAAAATCATCCTGACCTAATTTTACTGCTTTAGGCTCGGCCTCGCCGCTGGCAACCTGTATCACATAGTTTAATATACGCTCGCCAGCTTGCTGAATGGTTTCATCGCCTTCAATAATGGTACCGCAGTTAATGTCGATAATATCGGGCATTTTTTCGAACATGACCGTATTGGTTGATAGTTTTACTACCGGAGTTATCGGGTTACCGGTTGGCGTGCCCAAACCGGTGGTGAACAACACGATATTGGCGCCTGATCCTACTTCGGCGGTGGTGCTTTCTACATCGCTGCCGGGAGTACAAAGCAGGTTTAAACCTGCTTTGGTTACTTTTTCAGGATAATCAAGCACGGCGGCAACTGGTGATGTCCCTCCTTTTTTAGCTGCTCCTGCCGATTTAATGGCATCGGTAATTAAACCGTCCCGGATATTTCCGGGTGATGGGTTGGCATAAAATCCTGAGCCATCTGCCTCTGCACGGGCGTTGTAGGTGGTCATTAAATGCATAAAGCGGTTGGCGGTTTCTTCGTCAACACAACGGTCGCTTAGTTCCTGCTCCACACCACAAAGTTCAGGGAACTCTGCAAGGATCACCGAGCCGCCCATAGTTACAAGAAGATCAGACACATAACCCAAAGCTGGGTTTGCCGAAATGCCCGAAAACCCATCAGACCCACCGCACTCCATACCAATACAAAGTTTTGATAACGGTGCAGGCTCACGTTGTGTTTGGTTTGCTTGTACCAAACCGGCAAAAGTTTGCTTCAGAGCTTGTTGTAACAGTTCGCTTTCGGTACCTACTTTTTGCTGCTCCAGTACCACTATTGGTTTGCTGAAATTGGGATCACGTTTGGCTATCTCGGCCTGTAAAATACTTACCTGGGCATGCTGGCATCCTAAACTTAAAATGGTTGCCCCAGCTACATTTGGATGGGTGATATAACCCGCGATTAAACCGCATAGGGCATCTGAATCATCCTTGGTACCGCCGCAGCCCATGCTATGGTTTAAAAACTTAATACCATCTATATTTTTGAATAAGCGTTTAGAATCCGGCCTTTCGGTGGAGGCCTGAATATCGGCATTCAAAATTTCCTCAACCGATTTACCTGCCTGGTAAAGCTCCATCAGCTGCTCCACGTCACCCTCATAGCTTTTGGCTTTTTTATAACCCAGCTTATCAACCAGGGCTTCTTTTAACACATTGATGTTACGGTTTTCGCAAAATACAAGGGGTACAACTATCCAGTAATTGCTGGTACCCACCGAACCATCGGCACGGTGATAGCCCTTAAATGTTTTGCCTTCGAAATTGCCCGTATCAGGCTGGTGCCATTGCAGTTTACGTTCGCCCAAATGAAAACCGTCTGACGCATGGTGAACATTCTGCGTACTCAACAGGCCACCTTGCGGTATGGTACTTGTTGCTTTACCTACCAATACGCCATACATATAAATTTCGTGACCCGCCGGTAGCTCGTTTATGGCAAATTTATGTTTTGCTGCTATACGATCAGCTAAAGCAAAGGTATTGCCCTCAAAGCTTATCATTGTTCCCTGCTCCAGATTTTGCAGGGCTACCAGCACATTATCATGCGGGTGTATCCTTAAAAATGTTTCTTTTTGTGCTGACATTATATCAAGTTCCTTATTCCTTTATCTATATTCTTTTATCTAATTATTGAGCGTTAATTCAATAACCGGTATCTCGTAATCGGGCTTTTTGGTTGGCAGCGTTAACACCAGATCTTCTGGGTTTGTTGCCGATGGTTTAAACAAAAGCTCTGAATGATCATTTAAAAACTGCGCGTATGATATTTTACCATTGTATCCCGGTAAAACAATTGAGCCTGTATTGGGATAGTTATACAAATGTACGTATAAACGTTTGGTTGCTTTATTATAGGTAAGTTTTGAGCTATCGGGTTTTTTATAAGTATCAGGCGCGTAGGTACAGTTATAAATAGCGTTGCTGTTGGCATGCATCCAATGGCTCAAGCTATCCAGGGCACGGGTGGCACGAAAATCAAATTCGCCGCGGGCTGTTGGGCCAACATTCAGGATCAGGTTACCGCCGTTACTTGCCGAAGTAATTAACAGATCAAGCAGCTGACGATGTGTTTTCCAGGTATTTTCATCACGATAGTATCCCCATGAACCCGAAAAGGTTTGGCAGGTTTCCCATGTTTTGCCCCGATATTTTAATAGTTCGGCGGTGCTTACCTGCTCAGGGGTCTCAAAATCGGCTCCGTCCTTATATTCTTCCAGGTTAAGCCTGTTATCTACAATAATACCTGGTTGTAGTTTCCTGATCAATTTTAACAGTTCAACTGATCCCCATTCGTCCTTGCCTTTTCCATGACCATCTTTACGAGGGAATGAAAAATCAAGCCATAGGATATCTATTTTCCCATATTTGGTCAATAGCTCCGTGATTTGGTTGCGCATGTACTGACGATATTTGGCCATATCACGATTTTTATTCAAAGCGGCATAAGAGGCATCGCTTTTATCTTTTGGCGATTGCGGGTGAATTTCGTCAATGGTATAATCAGGGTGGTGCCAATCGAGCAGGGAATAATAAAACCCAACCTTTAGGCCCTGCCCGCGGAAAGCGTTCACATACTCGCGTACCAGGTCGCGTTTGGCTTTGGTATTGGGAGCTTTGTAATCGGTAAATTTCGAATCGAACAAACAAAAACCTTCATGGTGTTTGGTGGTCAATACCGCGTATTTCATACCCGCGGCTTTAGCTTGTTTCGCCCATTTTTGCGGATCGAACATATCGGGGTTAAACTGATCGAAATATTTTTGATAACCCGCATTATCAATCTTTTCATTATGCTTTACCCACTCGTGCCTGGCCGCTCCCGAGTACAAGCCCCAGTGAATAAACATGCCGAAGCGGTCGTCTTTCCACCACTCCATACGTTTTTCTTTTTGGGCATCGGTTTCGTTGCCTATCATTTTTTGTGCAGATACCTGTGAGACGGTTAAAAGCACCAGCGCTAATAGTAATTGTGTTCTTCTAAGCATAATTATTTATTTAGTTGGCATTGGTTACAAGGCAAATATTTTATTCATCAAAACCCACTTTTCGCCCTTCAGGGCGCCTTTTACAGGTTGTTGGTATTTCCACATCAGGGTTTCCCATTCCTGCACTTTGGGGTTGGCGTCATCCACAGCGGCTTTTTGTTCAAAGCTGAAGCTGTCGTCAGTTTCCATGATCATAAATAAACGCACATCAAAACGGTAGATCTCCATATTGGTGATGCCCGAGTCGACGATGCTTTTACGGATCTCGGGCCATATGGCTTCATGATACTTTTCGTATTCGGCAATCAAACCTTCGTCATCAACTAAATCAAGCGCTAAGCAATATCTGTGGCCCATAAATATGTTATAAATCAGGTGGTATTGGTAGTACAAAGAAATAAGGTTTGCTGTAAAATAGTTATCAGAAAATCGTCAAAGTGTTCAGCTTTTTTGGCATGGGAAGGGTTGTGAGTATTTTGATCCGATATATATATATTCCCTCCCCACGGGAGGGGTGTGATGGATTGTGTAGTGGCAGGGAGGGGTGTCTACACGTGACACAAGCGTGCAATGCCTACGAAACCCCTACCTCCCCCTTCCCCAAGGAAGGAATCGCACTAAGCCAGGCTTTCTTTATTTTTTCGAATACTTACGAATTCTTGCCCGAAAAGTAGGTTGATATTTAGGATTTCTCTCTAAAACCAATCCTTTTCCAATAAACCATAGTCCCGGTTAAGCCGCCGTGGGGCTTTAACGCAAACTCCGGGATCACACCGGTGAGGGTGAAACCCAGCTTTTCGTAAAGTGCGGATGCTCCATCTTCTTCCGCGGTATCAAGAACCAGTAGGGTTTTCTTTTGCTCAATGGCTAAACGTTCTGCAACTTGCATCAGCGCTTTGGCAATGCCCCTGCCCCGATAGCTGATGCGGGTCATCATTTTGGCTATTTCGGCCCGGTGCGGCTGGTTGGGTGGGAGGCTAAGCAGCAGCGTTACAGTCCCTGCAAGGATATCGCCATCAAATGCGCCCAGCACTATGCGTTCACCTTTTTCGGCCGCAGCAAGCGAGCCATCCCAAAAGGCATTGGCCTCCTCTAATGCCAGCGGGTGCATGAAACTAACCGATCCACCGTTAGCTACTACTTCAACCAGTATTTCGCTCAACACCTCACGGGTTTGTAGTGTGTTATTTAAGGGTTCAATTTTGATAGATGACATAATTATTCGATATCATTCATTCCTCAACGATGAAGTAGGATTTGCCAACGCCGCCCTAAATGTTAAATAGAACGTAGTTGCTACCGCGATGCTTATTAAAGCAAATACTGGCAGCACAAACTGCCACCAGGTTAGTGTTACCCTAAACGCGTAATTATTAAGCCATTGGTTAATAAATATGTACGCAACAGGCAAGGCAAACAGGCTTGATATCAGTATAAGCTTCACCACATCCCAGGTGAGCAGGGAAATGATATTTTGTACCGATGCGCCCAAAACTTTGCGTACGCCTATTTCTTTGGTGCGGCGGGCCGCAGAGTAGGCGGTTAAGCCAAAAAGACCAATACAAGCTATAAATATAGCCAGTGATGAGAACAGGGTAAACACATGGCCGAACTGGGTTTCCTGGCTATACTGTCGGTTATAAAAATCGTCAAGGAAAAAGAAATCAAATGACGATTCGGGAAAGTTGTTATCCCAGGTACCTTTAATGTTGTTCACCATTTGGGCCATGTTATGCTGGCTTACTTTAACCGAAAAATAATCGGCCGGGATCCATGACAAACCGGGGTCCATGAACAATATTACCGGGGTATATTTTTGTTGCAGCGATTGCTGGTGATAATCCTTTATCACACCAATGATCTCATTTGGCCGTTTTTCTAAAGTTTCGATCCATATTTTTTTACCGATGGCATCCTGCGGGGAGTTAAAACCAAACTGTTTTACTGCCGATTCATTAAGCACCATTCCGGTTGAATCCGCAGGGCGACTTTTATCAAAGGCCCTGCCTGCAACCAGTTGCATATTATAGGCCTGGATAAAATCATGATCAACCCGCAGCATTTCATAGGTGCGCTCCTCTGATTTTGGCGCACCAAAACGCCGGTTGGCTAAAAATTTGCCCACCTCCTTACCTGGTACCGCACCCGACAATGTAACCACTTTTACACCGGGAAACGCCAGCAGCGTATTTTTAAAGCTATTGGTTTTTTGCGCGTAATTGCTTGTATTTACCGGTGTTTTTATAACGATGGTTTGGTTAATGTTTACCCCGGTACTTTGGCTGCTCATGTAAACAATTTGCCTGTAAACAGCAAAGGTACCCGCAATAAGCAGTACGGATGCCATAAACTGAAAGGCCACCATCCCCCTGCGCAACAACACCCCGCTTTTTGAAAACGCGAACCGCCCTTTAAGCACCGCTATAGGTTTTAACCGGGCCAGCACTGTAGCCGGGTAAATGCCCGATATTAAAATACAGCCTAAAAACACAGCACTTATTTTTAATAATAACGCGCCATCAAACAACAGGCCATAAGTATTGCTATCATATAAATAATGCAGCAGGCCATAGCGGGCACCCATCACTAGTATAATGGCCGCAAACAGGGCAGCTATGTTGATAATGAACGACTCCATCAGGAACTGGAGAATAAGTTGTGACGCGTGCGCCCCGCTTACTTTGCGGATACCTACCTCACGGGCCCTGTCGACTGATTTGGTTGTGGCCAGGTTAATATAATTGATACAGGCTATAAGCAGGATGATATAAGCTATTACATTTAAAAAATTAACCGCGAAGCGGTTGCCTTTAACCTCAACTTCATTGGGTTTTGCCGGGTTTAAGTGAATATTGGTAAGTGGTACCAATTGGATACCCCATTTCAGATCTTTTAGCGACGGGCCTGTTTTATACCTTTCGGCAAGTGCCGGAAATTTAGCTTCTACCGCCAAAGCACTGGCTCCGGGGTTAAGCTTTACAAAAGTGTAGCTTTCGTGCTGATACCAAAAATCTTTCAAAAACTTTGGTGTGGTAGCCCATGATATCAGAAAACTAAACTGCATGGTGGAGTTGGCTGGGATGTCTTTAAACACACCGGTAACCATGCAATGGTAACTATCGCTCAGGGTAGTTATATCCAGGAACTTGCCCACAGGATCGGCATTGCCAAAATACTTTTTTGCTGCCGATTGCGAGATCACCATGGTATTTACCTCTTTAAGCACCGTTAAGGGATCGCCCTTTACCAGCGGATAGGCAAAAAAACTAAAGAAGTTACTGTCGGCAAAGCAAACATGTGTTTCACGGTATTTGGTGTTGTTATATTTTACTACCCTTTCTGAATTGCTCCAGTTAATACGGGCGTATGAAGCAATTTCGGGCAGGTTGGCTTTCATGGCTGTGGCATATCCATTGGTGCTGGTAGGCCAGCTATCGGTAAGGTTATTTCCACGGTAAAACTGACTCTCAACACGATAAATGTGAGCCGCATCCGGGTGGATGCGGTCAAAGCTTTTTTCAAAATTCACAAATGCGGTAATGAGCATGAATGCCGCCATACCCAGTGCCAAACCAGTTACATTAATAAAAGTGTATATTTTGTTTTTTACAAGGTTGCGGTAAGTAACCAGCAGAATGTTACGGATCATAAAGTGCAAAGGTTGAATGCTAAATATAAGGTTTTTTGGTAAAGTTCAATCCCGTTCATTGCCGCGGGTGTTACAAAATAACGGGCACGGCATTGCGAGGCGCGAAGCAATCTCTACAAAAGTAGGTGCATCGTATAAGGGTTAAACTTTAAGGCTGCTCTGTACAGCATAGAGATTGCTTCGTACCTCGCAATGACGTGTTTTTAATGATTTAAAGCCCTCTTCTTTGCAGAGGATTAAGTGAGGCGTTCAGTTCTTGGTAAACTCCTTTTGATACATGAGCGGGCTTTTGCCGGTTACTTGTTTAAAGTGTTTATGAAAGGTCGAAAAATTATTGAATCCACTATCGTAACACAATTGCTTAATGTTCAGCTTGTCTTCAATCAGTAGTTTGCAGGCATAGCCCACCTTGATCTCAATAATGAACTGCGAATACGTTTTGCGGGTTTTGGATTTAAAGTACCGGCAAAATGAGTTGGAACTTACCCCGGCTATTTCGGCTATTTCGTCCAGGTATATCTTTTTCCTGAAATTACGTACCGAGTATTCATAAATATTATTCAGCCTGTCGTTCTCTGATTCGTTATGGTCATATTTAAAACCAATGGATGTAAGGTAGTTTACCGGGTTGGTAGTGGCCACGGTATTGAGGGCCTTAAGCAGCATGATGATCCTGTCGGCGCCATCAGTATTCAGCATAGCCGCCAGCAGATCGGCTACTTTATCTTTAGTGCCGCCTGTTATTTGCAAGCCCCTTTTTGACCGTTCCAGTAAAACTTTTATCAGTTTATTTTCCGGCAGTTGTAAAAACTGGTCGCCCCAAAAGTTTTCGCAAAAATGCACCACGATCATCTCCACCTTTACATTTTCGTCGTGATGAAAATAAGCATCATCAAAACGCCAGTAGTGCGGCAGGTTTGATCCAACCAGGGTCATATCACCGGCTTTAAACTGCTTAATACTATCACCGATAAACTGTGTCCCGCTGCCTTTTTTAAAATATATCAGTTCAAGCTCAGGATGGCAATGCCACCTGTTATTTATATCGGGCAACACATCATGCCTTACGCTAAATGAGTGCGCAGGGCCCGAAGAAACTTTTAGTAAAAGAGGTTTCATTCAACTTAATTTACAATTGAAGGGGTAAATGTATATAAAAAATGTAAAAATAGCTCATTTTTAATTCTGATGATCATTGTAAAATGATTGTTATTATTATTTTAATATCTTGCCGCCGATTTCAAACCTAAACCAATCTGAATGAAACACTTTTACAAATTATTATTACCTGCTCTATTATTACCTTTTTTTTCTTACGCCCAAAGCAATTATAAACCAGGCTACGCTATAACCGTTAAAGGCGATACTTTACGCGGCTTTATTGACATGCGCGAATGGGCAACCAATCCACGGAAAATTAATTTCAAAACAACCGCTGATGGAAACAATACCCATAGCCTTGGACCCGCTGATATTTCATTTTTTGATGTAACCGGCTTTGAGTCCTATCAGCGACATATTGGAACACTTAATATCGACCGTGTCAATGTAAATTCAATGACCGTTGGCCGCGATACCAGCACTATTACCGATTCTTTATTTTTGAAAGTTATTCAGAAAGGTAAAAGCATAACGCTTTACGAATATTTCGAGGGCTCAAAGAACCACTTTTTTGTGTCAGAAAACACAGACAATAAACCCATTGAGTTGGTTTATCGACTATATGATGATGGCGGAAAAACTGTAAACGAAAATGGATACATGCGCCAGTTGTATGCACTGGCCATAAAATATAATGTTGACAACGAGGTCTTAAAAATACAAACCGAAAGGGCCGATTATAAACTTTCTGATATAGAGCTCATAACAGGCATTATTAACCGTATTAGTAAAAAGGAAATTAAAAAGGCTTCTCCGCTTAATAAAGGCACTATATTTTTTGTGGGCATTGGTGTAAATGTCGGAATAATAAAAACCGAAAGCTTAATTTCTTCAACAACTTACACTTACTCAACATCGGTGCTTCCAAGGATAGCAGCCGGGCTCAACGTATTAGCCAATCCAAATGTAGGCAGGTTTATATTCAGGATTGAAGCCGCTTTTTGGGCTAACAGGATTAATGCAAGTGTACCACTAAATGGAGCCACTTATAATTACAAGTTAGACCAATATACCTTATCAATAATACCCCAGCTGTTATATAATTTTTATAATACCGACCATCTTAAGTTTTATGGTGCCGCGGGTGCTTCGTTAAACATATCCCGATATAAAGATAATTACGTTACCATTAATTATGACAATAAGGTAAGTGCTGCACATGCTGATCCGAAAGTTACTAAAGGGTGGACTTCATTTCCGCTAAAAGTTGGTATAGTACTTAATAAAAAATATGACCTTTTTGTATCATACAGCGCTTCGGCCCCTTTTACAGACGCCGCGGAATATGATATAGTGGCCAGCAGCATTCAGGCAGGCTTAAATTATTCGTTTTAATAATAAAACAACCTGGAACCGGCTACAAATGTGCTATTGTGTTGATCAATATCAGGGCAAACATTCATTATAATTTTTTGTAGCTAAGGCCACTTTATTAGAGGCAAAAAAAAGTATATTTTTTTTCACAATCGATTGAGTGATTTAAAAGCAATAGTTTATATTTGTTAGTGTTCAATACACACTCAACCTAATTTAAACTATTGCTTTTATTATTTTAAACCTAAATAAACGGGGTTAACGCCTTATGAACAGAATTTGGCACGCGTTACGTGTAGCTTTTTATTATTTCGTTATATTTAGTAAATGCAGCATCAATCGTTAACAAATACGCTTTCGCTGTGGAACAATAATCTGATATAAAAACTGAAAATTATCAAACTTAAATGACGCAATCTACGTATATCAACTAAATAAAAAAGCGTTCCGGTATCTCACCCCCGGAACGCGCGGTTATTGAATAAATCAATAACATCAACTAAATCCAGATCAACCTCATGTTTGATCTATCTCACCATCTTTCTCAGGGATGGTAAGGTCTTAAATATTTTTTAAGGCTTTATCAGTCTTAAAACGGTGGCGGTCCTCCGGGGCCGCCGCCAGGTGGTGGTCCGCCTGGCCCCCCTGGTCCTCCCATGGTTGGCCTTTTTCCGGCAAATTTCTGTAGTTTAAGTGTAAATGTAAGCAGGTAGTATCGCCCTAAACGGTTCGAATTCGTTTGTGTTACATAGCTTCCGCTTTGGGTACTGGTATAACCGGTATTCTGGTTAAACACATCCATTGCTGATAAACGGAGCGTACCAACGTTTTGTTTTAAAAACCTGCGTTCTATGTAGGTATTCAGTATGTTAGGGTTGGTGGCACCGGTATAACCATAGTACAATACTTTGGAGTAATCGTAGCTCAGGGTCCAGTTTTTCCATACGTAATTTTTACCGTTAACTCCCAGGTTAAGCATCCTGAAATTATTGTTGATGTTGGCCTGGCTTACGGAGTTATTTGATTTGTTAATGCTGTAGGAGGTACTGGCTTCCGCATCAATAACATCGGCAATGCTCACGCGAAAGCGTACGCCTTGCGATAGTACCAGGTTTTTGGCGATGTTTTTCTCTGTAGTCATTTGATAGGTATCAGCATCTACGTTAGATATATATGAGACGTTGTTATTGTATGAAATGTTACCAATAAAAAATAAATTATACTTTCTTTTTTCCCATGGCTTGGCAAACACATAAAAACCCGAAGCCGAATAATAGCCATCTGCATTTAAATACTGCGTTAATATACTACCGGCCAGCTTGCTATCGGGCGCGTAAACTTTAGGGTAGTTAATGGTATTGGCCACAATTTTATTATCGGTTTTGGTGAACGAAAAATTACTGAAAAACACATTTCCGGTTTCGAAATTGAACTTGTTATACTTGATAGAAAGGCTATTATTAAACTCCGGTTTCAGATCAGGGTTACCCTGTACCGGGTATGATGCGTTCGAAAAATCAGTCACCGGCTGCAGCTCGGTATAAGTTGGCGGGCTGCTGCTGCCGTTATAATTAAAGCTTAATGATTGATTACGCGAAAAATTATAAATGAACCTTGCCGTAGGCGCAAAATTAAACATACTGATATTGGTTGACGTCCCTGCCATTGACGATTGGCCCTTTAAAACCGATGGCTGGGCCACCACACCTAAGGTATAGTTATACTTTTTGGCAATAAAACGGTAGTTAAGCCCAAAGCGGTTGGTGATAAAAGTAGAATTATAGTTATTGCTCAACAGATCATACTGCTCACGGTTGCCATTATCGGCCAGTGTATCTGTCAGTTTATCGGCAGTGGTATAGGCATAATGATAGGCATAATTGAGTTCCAGGTATCCCCTTTTGCTTACCGGCTCTAAAAATGATAATGTGGTACCAATACTATCGGTATGGCTATCGGTATTAATGAACTGATTAAGCGGCGCGTTTGCGGCTCCTTCAATATAAGTATAAACCGGGTTTTGGTATTTATTAATGCTGTAACTGCCGGCACCCACGTTTAAGCTCAAGTTACGCCCGTGACTGTTAAACCGGTGGTTAAATAATATGTTGGCCCCGTAATTTGGTTCAGACGAATTACTCAGGGTATTAAAATTATAATTGGAGATGGTTTCAGCATTATTGATGAGGCTGTTGCTGCCTGCCTGCGTGCTATTTACTTTGGCGTAGGCAAATGATGGGGTTATTTTTACATAATTAACCGTATCGGGCTTGTATTCTATATTAAAATTAAAGCGGTGATTCAGGTTCTCATCATTTTGCGAATTAGTTTGCGTACTGGTACTTGGGTTGCTGGGCGACAGGTTATTTTGGATAGTATTGCTCAATGTAAAAACCGAATTATCGGCAAAACTATAACTACCATAGGCCGTTATTTTTTTACTCCAGCTATCGCGGTAATTAAATCCAAATGAGCGGGCAGTGGTTATACCATTGGTTGAGGAACTATTCCTTCCCCCGGGTGGCCCACCAGGACCACCACCCCGTGGACCACCGGCACCAAAGCTAAACAGGTTGGTATTGGTGTTATTTAAATTGCCCAAAAAGGCCAACTGCCTATCGCCACTAAAACTGAACACGTTTGCCTGGGCCACATAGCGGTTCCCTTCTTTATCGCTGGCTATGCCGGGTATGGCATCCTTGCCCCCACCTACACTGGCCTGGCCAAAGTAACCGTAGTTTTTACTCTGTTTTATGGTAATGTTTAAAACCTTATCAGGCTCACCGGTTTTTACACCCGTTAAATTAGCCTGATCGCCATAATCATCAATGATCTGTATATTTTGTACAATATCGGCAGGTAAATTCTTCGTGGCTGTTTTCAAATCTCCCCCAAAAAAGTCCTTACCGTTCACCCTTACTTTGGTTACGCTTTTGCCTTGCGCGGTTACATTTCCATCTTTATCAACGTCAACACCAGGCAGTTTTTTCAAAACATCCTCAACAGGTGCATTATCACGTACTTTGTAAGCATCGGCATTAAATTCAATGGTGTCTTCCTTTAACTTTACCGGGTTTACATCGGCAATAGTAACTGTGTTTAACATGTAAGTTTCGGTTTTCAGGATGATGGGTGCCAGCGTTACGGGCTTATTATCGGCATTTAAAATAAACCTGCGTTTTAAGGCTCTGTAACCTATTGATCTTACAACCAAACTAAACTGGTTGGCCTTTACCGGGTTAAAAACAAAACCACCTTTAGCATTGGTAATTACGGTGGTACTGTCTGTACCGGTTAGCAATTGTACAGTGGTGCCGGGCAAAGTAACCCCGGTTGAATCCTGCACCGTTCCGCTAACCTCACGACCGCTTTGGGCGTAGGTATTAAGGTTAAGCAAAAATGCAGCGGCTATGAGTACGTATAGAAATTTCATTTTATGGTGATATGATTAGTCACAAAAAAACACTACCACTTTTATTATAAAAAACAGAATAGACCTACAAGAGGAGAACATAGATAAGGGCCTGATTTTACCCTATAAAAGCACACAACCAAAACCCGTTTATGTGACAATCTGTTTAAAAGAGCAGCATCAGCCGCTCATCGGTAAGTTTTGCCTGTTGAGCGATTATGATTGGTTGATGCCCATATTGATTAGTATTATTGACAAATTATRTACTTAAATTTAACAACAGCCGTAAGCAAATAAATGAGCCTCAAATCAAAAAGTAACTTTATAACCATACTAATTCATGTACTTACATGGGTAGTATTGAGTGTTTCGCTGTTCCTGTATCAGCCATTAACAATGAATATTCAATTGCCCTACCAGTTTTGGATAAAGCAGGGAATAGTTTTAAGTATGCTCATAGTAGCCTATTATATTAATGCCAGGATACTTGTTCCACAATATTTATTAAAGAACCGTACTGGTGTATATTTCCTGTTTATACTGGCTTTGGTAGGGGTTATAGTTTTATTGAACGCTTTTGTCGATAACTGGCTTAATATGCACCAGCTTATTGATGCGGCTTTTCATAAACACGGCCCCCCAAGACGTCGTGGAAAAAATCATGATTTTGATGTTGCCATGGTAGCCATAATCGCGTTAGTACTTGGCATAAGCACCAGCATTACCGCCATACAAAAATGGCAGGGCGATATCCGCCTGCGCGAGGCTTTGGAACAGGATAAAATAAGTTCCGAACTATCGTTCCTGAAAGCGCAGATCAACCCGCATTTCTTTTTTAATACCCTTAATAATATTTATGCCCTAACGCTGGTAAATGCCGATACATCGCGCAAGGCGCTGCACCAGCTATCGCGCATGATGCGGTATGTATTGTATGATACCCAGCATGGCACAGCCCAGCTTAGCCAGGAAATAGCATTTATAAAAGATTATATCAGCCTGATGGAACTGCGGCTTACCGATAAGGTTACCGTAACATTTAATTTACCTGACACAATAAATGGCACAACCGTTGCCCCTATGATATTTTTACCCTTTGTGGAGAATGCTTTTAAACATGGCATTAGCGCCACGCTGCCCAGCAGTATCTTCATTAGTATTGAGCAACATGCCAATCAGCTGGAACTAATAGTGAGGAACAGTATATTTAAAGAAAATAATGCAAATCTGGAAGAAAACAAGGGCATAGGCCTTACCAATACCATTCGCCGGCTCGATCTGCTTTATCACAATAAATATGATTTGCTCATCAATGAAGATACTGCTACTAACACTTATTCCGTTCACCTAACGCTCAACCTATCATGATATTGAATTGTATAGCAGTTGATGACGAGCCCCTTGCACTCGGATTGGTTTGCAGCTTTATTGAGCAAACCCCATTTTTAAAGCTTACCGGTAGCTACTCAAGCGCTGTTGAGGCATTGGTGGGCCTGCAGGATAAAAAGGTTGACCTTATTTTTCTGGACATACAAATGCCCAATTTAAATGGCCTTGAACTGGCCCGGGTGCTGGATAGCCGCGGCCCGAACAAGCCCCGTATTATTTTCACTACAGCCTATAACCAGTTTGCACTGGAGGGTTACAAGGTTGACGCGCTTGATTACCTGCTTAAACCCTTTAATTATGAGGAGTTTTTACATGCAGCTAATAAAGCCTTAACCTATGTAGAACTGTTACAACGCTCAAATACGGCTTCACTGGCAGTTGATGAGCAGCGTATGGAAGATGAGTACTTGTTTTTAAAGATAGAATACCAGCTGGTACGCATTGCCCTGAAGGACATATTGTATATGGAAGGCCTCAAAGATTATGTAAAAATATATCTTCAAAATACCGAGAAACCACTGCTGTCACTCACCAGTTTAAAAGCACTGGAAGAAAAACTGCCCGCCAAACGTTTTATGCGTGTGCACCGCTCTTTCATCGTTTCGCTTGATAAAATAAACTCCATTACCCGTAACGCCCTGCAAATTGGCAAAATAAATATTACCGTTGGCGATCAGTACAAAGAGGCTTTTGGTCAGTTCCTGAGCAAGTGGCTATAATTTACGCGTTAATGTAACTTATAACCCGTTTAGCTATTCAATTTAAAAATCATCCGTATTTTAGCAAAAGCAATTTTGCTGGGTTTAATATGTGCGCTATTTTTGTATGCACCCATAAAACCGTTGAATATTAATAGCTAATTTTAATACATGCAAACAGTAACCGCATCCTGGCTAAAATCACTCGAAATTTTAAATAGTGTACCTGAAGAGCAGCTTCAATGGCTGTTAGATAATAGTGAAGATAACGTATTTGAAGATGGAGAATTCCTGATGCAACCCGGCGAACCTATGAGCGGACCTCATATAACCGTAGAGGGCAGCATGCGTTTTTTTATGCTGCAAAGTGGTTTCAGGCGCGAATTTACGGTAGTGGGCCCGGGTAACGTTACGGGGTACCTTCCCTTTTCAAGGGGCAAAATTTCAAAGGGGTATGCACAGGCTATTGGCAGGTTGCAATTACGCAGCTTCAATACCGAGATGATACCCGAAATGATAAAAAATCATTACGAGCTTACACAGGCCCTGGTAAATATCATGACCACCCGTGTGCGTGATTTTACTGCCCTGCAGCAGCAAAATGAAAAAATGATGGCCCTGGGTAAATTGTCGGCCGGGCTTGCGCATGAGTTAAACAACCCGGCATCGGCTATCGTTCGCGATTCACTGACATTAAAAAAACACCTCGAACAAGAGCCGGAAAGCATTAAGGCTATATTTACGATGAAAATTGAACCTGAACAGGTTACTGCTATCACCAAAAGCCTGTTTGAGCTGCTCGACGAGAAAAACTTTACACGGCTAAGCCTTAAGCAACGTACAAAGCGCGAAGATGAAATAATTGAATGGCTTGATGAGCATGAAGTAGAAAATGGATATGATATTGCTGAAAGCTTTGTTGATTTTAATTTTACCATTGATACGCTGGAAGCATTTAAAAAACATACACCTGAGGGTAATTTAATGCATGTACTAAACTGGATAAGTGATATGCTGGTCACCGAAAAAATGGTCAGGGATATCCAGGAGTCTGCAAGGCGCATTGCCGAGCTGGTAAGTTCTGTTAAAACATTTACCCACATGGATCGTGCGCAGGATAAGCAATATGCCGATATACACATAGGCATTCGCAATACGCTTACCATGCTTGGTTATAAGATAAGGAAAGGAAATATTAACGTTGTTGAAGATTTTGATGAAACACTGCCCGAAGTAAAGGCCCTGATTGGTGAACTTAATCAGGTATGGACCAACCTGATTGACAATGCTATTGATGCTATGGAACCGGCCGGCAAAGGCACACTGACCATTAAAACCCGCCGCGACCGTGAATTTGTTGAAGTTTTTATAGTTGATGATGGCCCTGGAGTTCCGCCCGATATACAAACGCTGATATTCGACCCATTCTTTACTACCAAAGAAATGGGCAAAGGTACCGGTATGGGGCTTGAGGTTGTACAACGTATTGTAAAACAACACCGTGGCTCCATAAAAGTAAAATCGGAGCCGGGCCATACTGTATTTAGTGTTTGTTTCCTGATTGACGGATAGCGTATCAAGTAGCTGGTATCAAGTATCAAGACAGTATTCAAATGGCACTGTACTAATAACCTCAGAATCTTGATACTTGATACTAACTACTCGATACTAAACAAAATATTAATTATTTACCTATTAGAAAAACACCCCTATGAGCCGCCCTATAATATTTTCCATTGATGATGACCCGCAGGTACTGCGGTCAATAAGCCGCGATTTAAGATCGCAATATGGTAAAGAATACAAAATATTGAGTACAACATCGGCAAACGAAGCCCTTGAAAGCCTTACTGAGCTTAAAAACAGCTCGGATGTGATCGCCTTGTTCCTGTGCGACCAGCGCATGCCCGAAATGGAGGGAGTTAAATTTTTGGAGAAAGCAAAAAAAATATATCCCGATGCCAAGCGTGTACTGCTTACGGCTTACTCTGATACCGAAGCCGCTATAAAAGCCATTAATGATGTGCAGCTTGATTATTACCTGATGAAACCCTGGGATCCGCCCGAGGAAAAACTTTTTCCGGTAATAAATGACCTGCTCGAAGACTGGCAAAATAATTATGTACCCGAGTTTGTGGGCATTAAACTGGTAGGCTACCAATTTTCGCCACAATCGCACCAGATAAAAGATTTTTTAGCCGGTAACCTGATACCTTACCGCTGGCTTGATGTTGAAAAGAACATTGATGCAGGCAGCCTTTTGGCATTGAACAATTTAACAACTGATTGCCTGCCACTGGTAGTTTTTGAAGATGGCAGTTATATAGCCAAACCGACCATCAGGGCCATAGCCGAAAAGCTGGAGAAAAATCCGCAAACACTTACTGATGTTTATGATGTAGTAATAATTGGCGCCGGGCCTGCCGGACTGGCCGCGGCTGTCTACGGTGCATCAGAAGGATTAAAAACTTTGCTGATTGAGCGTAAAGCACCCGGCGGACAAGCAGGTACCAGTTCGCGTATTGAAAATTACCTGGGTTTCCCTGCCGGTTTAAGCGGGGCCGACCTCACCAGGCGCGCCATAAGCCAGGCCATGCGTTTAGGCGCCGAGTTTCTATCGCCCCAATCAGTAAGCGATATCAAACAAAAAGATGGCTATAAAACCATCGTTCTGGATGACGGACCCGAGATCATCAGCCGTACTGTGGTAATTACTACCGGTGTTGATTACCGCAAGCTGGAAGTAAAAGGCGTTGAAAACTATACAGGAGCAGGCATTTATTATGGTGCCGCTACTACCGAGGCCACTGCTTGTACCGGTAAAGAGGTGTATGTAATTGGTGGGGGTAACTCTGCAGGGCAGGCTGCTATGCACCTATCCAAATTTGCCAAAAATGTGTACATCGTCATCCGCAAGGATAGTTTGGTAAGTACCATGTCGGCCTATCTGATAACGCAAATAGGTGATACTCCCAATATTGAAGTTATACCCGATACTGAAATTATTGAAGCCAATGGCACCAACTGCCTTGAGGAGCTTACGCTGTTAAATTGTAAAACACAGGAAAAGGTTACTAAAGAGGCTAATGCCCTGTACATTTTTATCGGTGCAAAACCTTATACCGACTGGATAAAGCTCGACATTATAAAAAACAATAAGGATTTTATTGAAACCGGCCGCGAACTGCGCAGTTATGAGGGCTTTGGTAAAATATGGAAGCTTAAACGCGATCCGTTTTTACTGGAAACCAGTTGCTCCGGCATATTTGCCGCTGGCGACGTACGCGCCGGAGCCATGAACAGGGTAGCATCAGCCGTAGGCGAAGGCTCCATGGCCATTAGTTTTGTACATAAATATTTAGCCGAGGTTTAATGATGGAAGAAGATGAAATATGCCAGCACCTGGCTGCCATTACTGATATAAAACAACCGCAGGATCACGTTTGCGAGGAGTGTGTAAAAACGCATTCCTCGTGGATGCACCTGCGTACCTGCCAAACCTGTGGTGTTACCCTTTGTTGTGATAGTTCGCCCAATACGCACATGACCAAACACTTCCAGGCAAGTGGTCACGCGGTGGTTATATCAGCCGAGCCCGGCGAACGCTGGCTATGGTGTTATGTTGATGAACTGGTAACCGGATATTGACCGCTGATTTAAATGATCAGTGTGATTTGTTCATTTTTGTCTGAACCATGATTTTGTCTGAACCGTGATTCATTGGATTAAAGGATTACCATCATTCTTAACTGCCCTTAAACCATAAAATTAGAACATTCAAGTAAAGTCCTCTCCTTTGGAGAGGATTTAGGTGAGGCTTCTGCAACACTACTATTCCGAAAGATATTTATCCAAAGAAATTGGGCCCGAACCCAATATGGTGAACAGTACCAACAGGATCAGTGCGGTAATGGACGGCCATGCCATAGCATTAATGGCTTCCTGAAAAATACTTGTTAAAAATACAGCGCCCAAAACTATGGGTATTTGAATAATGGATGCCAACCGGGTTAATATACCCAAAGCTATCAGTATCCCCCCAACCATGTGGGCAAAGGTTACATAATAAACCAGGATTATTAACACAATAGGCGACAGGTCAATTACATCCTGGCTATCAATTATATTTTTCAGGTAAGCCGTATTTTCCATGAACGCTATACCTTTTAACAATAAAAATACACCAAGCGCAATACGTACCAGGTCAAGTATCTTAGGGTGATGAGTGTCGCCCCAGTTTTCAATTTTATGAACTAAGTTCATGACAGCCTCCTTTCTTTTTATAAGGTGTTATTGGTTATAAAGTAAGCAGCGGTTTTATTGGGTTAAAAAGGCATGCTTTTACTTTTACTAAATATAGTAACAAACTCGTTATAAATGCAAATTGTTTTTCTTCACTGCCTGTCATTTCGACCTTATACTATGAGCATATCCCGTGTATAAGATCCCTCCTCGTACCTCGTTCGGGATGACATTCGAGCCGCCTGGGTCTTTACGCTACACCATTGATCATGACAACCCGTTGTCTTTTAACCATCCCCTCAACGTAGTCAAATCCTTTTGTACAACAGTAGTAAACTCCTGTTTGCTGATAGTTATTTGTTTGGCGCCGTCCTGCGCACCGCCCAAAGCTTCATACTCACAGTGTAAGCTCAGTGGTCCTCCTATGTTGTTTTGTTTGATAACAGCAAAATACTTTTTAAAATCAACCATCCCCTCACCCAGCGGAACGCTTTTTACCTGCCATTTACCATCCTTTTTCTCCCAGTAAAAATCCTTGATGTTGGTTGTTTTAATATGTGGAACAAGCGGCTGTATAGATGTGGCCCAGGTATCAGCCCCTTCGGTAGTGGCATGCCTGATATCGTACTGGCAGCCTATCGAAGTTGGATCGAGATCTTTAAGTGCCAGCCAAAGGTCCCAAATGGATGCACCAAATAAGTCGCCCGAGTGATTTTGGTAAGCGCCGTGGATGTTATATTGTTTATTTAAAGCAGCCAAACCAGCAAACTGTTTGGTAATTACCTGCAAATTGGCCGGAACAGTAATGGCATTATTATAATTGAACCAGGCTGTGCGGTAATATTTTATACCCAATGCTGATGCTGCCTTTAAAATATCCACCGTATACTTTTCGTTGGGCTGTTTAATGTTGGTTACTATGGAGTATACTTTTAACCCGGCCTTTTCAACTGCGGCCACCGCTTTGGGCAAATCTGCAGCCACATTTTCGGGCTGCACATGACCATCGGGCCTTACGGTTAGGTCAACACCATCAAAACCCATTTCAGCAGCCAGTGCAGTCATATCGGTATAGTTAAGCCAGTGCAGATGTTTGGAGAATATACTTACCTTAATTTTTTCGGCAGCAGATGTGTTATTAGTTCCGTTATTATTTAAAGTTACCGGGGCAAGTGCTCCCTTTCCTAAAGCACTCAGGCCAAACGGGATACCGGCAGTAACCAGCGCGGCTGTAGTTATAAACTTTTTACGGCTGATGGTTTTCATAGGCTTTATAAATTGGTAATGCAATATAATAAAGCTGCATTGAATTTTAATGAGAAAGTTGGCCACCTGGCATCGCTGCGAGATTAATAAAATAACCACATTACCAGGAGTGGCGCATGACAACTATATTTTACTCAAACCCCAAAAACTTAAACATAGTTTGCTAAGTAATCAATCGCCCGGATGGTAGGTTTTTTGAGCGTGCTTAAGTACATCACTTTTATAAAACAACACATCTTTAAACTTCCCGTCAATAAATCCCTGCGCCTGATCGGTAAAGTTTTTTGAGGCAGGATCAAAAGACTGTCCCCCGGTCATTATACTCCTGGCTTTTATACGCGGCCCAAACTCAATGGCTGCAATAAAGCTATTGCCCGAGTATCCATAGCGCTTTTGCGTATTTACAGTACGGCTCTGGAATGATGGCAACTGCCCAAAGCCCGAACCGGTTGCACCAACGGGAATACTTGGTAATGTATCATCAAACGTAATGCCATCGGCAGGGCGCTGGTACCGGTTAACATCACCCCACTGTATTTTCCACGTGCCAAAGCGGCTTTGCAGGTTTTTTAAAACATCGGCTAAAAATTGGAGTTGTTGCCCACCGCCGGTTTGTGAAAGTTTTTTAACACGTTGAGTAATAAATGTGCTTTGCTGATCAGTTTGAGGCGGCGGCATGGTTTTCATCATAAGGGTTCCCCACTCAATGGCCAGGGTACTGGCCACAGCATTTGCCGCGCTGCGTTTGTCCCATTGTTTTAATAATTCTATAGGTTCTGCAAGTGATTTTTTAACAGAATCAGGGGCATTATCATAAGCCTTAAACAAAGGCGGCAGCAGGTCATCAAAAGCAGCAAGGTAATGATCGTACCCCTTGGCTATCAACCCATCGAGGGTGATATGATCCGCATCTTTTAATAATTTAATGGCTGTAATGGCCCTGTAATTTTCGCCATCGGGTGCCATGTAAACCGGGTATTTGTTTTTATCGGGGCTGCTTGTTCCTGATGCAGTATAGGGTGTGGAATTACAGTTCTGGATCCAGCCGGTTGCAGGATTCATATCGGTTATGATATCCTTAAGTGGATGTATACCCTGCCATTCTGTTGCAGAGGTGCTGCCATCAACAGGCAGGCTCCAGTTAAATGCGGGATTACGTTTGGGAATGTAATTGCCATACCAAAATATGATATTTCCTTTGTCATCGGCATAAACCGTGCTGTTTGATGTGTTTGATACCAGTTCCATTGCCTTTTTATATTCGGCCAGCGTATTGGCTTTGGTGATCAGCCATGATTCAAGCAGCGCGTTATAGGAGCGATTATTCGCTTTCAGAGCCAGCCATTTACCATCTCTGCTGCCCACTACAGGGCCATGATGGGTGTAATAACCTGTTATAGACCGCTGTTCTAACTGATCGCCCTTTTTAATGCTCGGTACCAGTTTGCGGGTGGTAACAGGCCTAAGCGATCCATCATACTCATAATACCATTTGCCATCTTTTTTGCTCACCTTTTCGGCATACAGATCACCTACATCGGCGTAGCTGCTGGTATGCATCCAGCCGCAGTGCTGGTTAAATCCCTGGTAAATAAAAAATTGCCCCCAGGTAACCGCACCGTAGGTATGAAGCCCTTCATCGCTCACCAGCTCTACCTCGCTGCGAAAATAAAAGGGCACATGCGGGTTAATGTATAACAAAGCGTGCCCCGATGCCGACTTTGATGGTGCTATAGCAAAGCCGTTTGATCCGGTTTCCCGCTCGTTCACCATGTCATAAACTGGTGTGGGCTTGTTAATCAATGCGCCAAGCTTTTCGCTGCCTCCATTATAAAAATCCTGCGTTTCTGATAATTTTATACCACCGGTTTCTGTTGCGGCCACGCTACCATCGGTAAACATTAAGGCGTACCAGGGTTTAAACCGCTTAAATACTTTGGGTTTTACTTCAGGGTGTTTGTACAGGTAATAATTAATGCCATCGGCAAAAGCATCCATCAGTTTTTTAAACCACGGCGCGCTGGCCTTATAATCTTTAATGGCATCGGCGCTATCGGCAATCAGTTGCAACTGCACATCGGTATATAAGCTATTTTCGCCATCGGCTTCGGTTTGCCGTCCCAACTGGTAAAGATAATTGCGTTCAATACCTTTAAAGTTGTCTTCACATTGCGTATACATTAATCCAAACACTGTTGCAGCATCCGTTTTTCCATAAATATGGGGCACACCCCAGTTATCCCTAATGATGGTTACCATCTTTGCCTGGTTTTCCGCGCGTTTGATCTCCTGCGGGTTAAATATTTGAGCAAAAGCTATTACCGGCGAAAATATTAAAGCAAAAATTAAATAAGGTTTCATAGTAACAATATTTTTACCTATCAAAAAGGCCTTTTGGATATAAAATTAAAGGGTATTTTAATAATAACAGTAAATTTGACGCTTAAGCTATAATATTTATAATACCCCACCGTTCCTATTCAATTATTTATAATTAATACGGAGCGGAATAATTAAGCTCAAAAAACAGCATAGCTACAAAGTAATAAAATTTTGTTTACTGAAGCTGAACCATCAGTAAATATATAAGAGCTTGGGTACTCATTAAGCATGATATCTGAGATTTAGTTGATTCAATATCGTTTGATATGATATTGCGGTGCGTTCCGGGGTGAGATACGGAACGCACTTTTTTATTATTGGTTCAATGGTTCATTAGTTCAATTGTTCATTGGTATTAGCAAGCGGTACATCCGGGCACAACAACATGGTTGTTCGTTCAAACTAATGAACAAATGATACTAATCACGAACCCAGTGATCACGCTCGCGGGCCATTACCAGCAGTACCATACGGTTATAGGTTTCAAGGCCCTGGGGCTGGTTATTTGCCTTTAAAAAGTTATCATAAAAAACGCTGCTTATTGCACCCAGCTTATTTTCATAGGATAGCCAGTAATTGTGCTCAATCACATAATCCTGATGTACATTTTTTGAAAGCAGGGCCTTCAATTCTTTATGGGCCAGCGTATCGCGCCTGCCTAATGAGTACATAAATTCACTAACCGCCAGGTGATAGGCCGAATAACGCAGCAACCTGTCCCGCGATCTTATAGCGACCACAAAACCGGCAAAATCAGCTTCGTCTTCGGCCCCATAGCCCATCTGGTGCGACATTTCATGACAGGCCACAAACGGCCGATTAAAAATGGGCATCTGGTAATTGATCTGCGCCTCGGAGGTAAAAGGGTTATAATAGCCCGATGTACCAATATAGTTTAGCAAGAATGTTAACAGTGATGGTTTAATATCGGGATGRTAGGACCGAAAATTAACAGAATCGGCAGAAAGTGAACTTACAGCCTGTACGGCGGTATGATAAATAGCGCTGTTTGTTTGGGCCATATCCGCGGCGGTAACCCGCGCCCGGGAAGCGTTGGCACTATCAATCAGCAATTTGGTTACGGCTTTCAGGTCGGCAGTTGTAAAGGAGGTATCCCGTAAATTAAGCCGCTCGGCTGCCGATGGCCTGAAATAATTCATCCCCCAAAAAAGATAAAAAGCCAGCACGCCTGCCTGTACACCAATAACCAGTCCTAATAATACCATACCTATCCTTTTAAACTGCTTTTTAAAAAGCAGTTTAAAAACCCCGATGATCTTATAAATTAAATAACCTATTACCGTTATGTACAATATATCGCCAACACTAAATGGAAATAAATTTAAAACCGGATGAAAAACTCTGCAAATGAATATATAAAAGCCACAGGAATAATAACGCTCAACTACAGCAGGATAACCTGCCAACTGCATTAGTATAAAAATAGCCAGTGTTAATAATAATATGACAACTGTTCTTTTTAATAAAGGTTTTTTGCTGAGGTTGTAATGCATTGATAGTGTAAATATAGCTAATAGGAGTTTGCTAAATTAATATTTAAACTGATACCTGTAATGATATTAAACCCAACCATAAGCCATAAAAAAAGCCCCGTAAACGAGGCTTTAATGTGATCAGGTCAATTAAAAAAATCTTTATTTTACGGAAACAGGCACTTCAAATGTATCCCATTTCAGGTTAAACCCGCCTTTATCAATTGCGTAGGTAAGGCTTTCCTGTTTTGGAATAGTTTTGCCTTTAACAGTAACCCTTAACTGGTCATTACTTTCTTTATACGTATAAGCGCCCCATTGTTTTGGATTTTTATCAAAAATAATGGTCCATGTTCCTTTTTCAGATGGGATTACAAAAAATGCATACCTGCCTGCCGGAAGCGATTTACCTTCAACCTTTATAGCTTTGCTGGTTGTAATACTGGTTGCCGAATCGGCGCCGGCCCGCCATACTTTATCATAAGGCACTAATCCACCTAATACTTTACGGCCTTTTACATAAGGGCTGCCATACTTAATTTTAATAGTTGAACCAGCCACAACAGCAGTTGTACTGTCATGCGGACTTGCGGGCTTTTTATCCTGGGCAGATACCATACTGCTTACAAACAGGGTAATTGCAAAAAGCAACGCAGCTTTAAATTGGAATGTTCTTCTCATAATATTTTTCATAATTTAATGGTATAAATATAAGAGGAAATTTGTTTGATTATCCATTAGCGTGATAAATAAAGTGAAATTAGCACATCCTAATAAATACACAAACAATTTGATATACAGCACTGTTTAATAGGAAGAAGATCACATTGCAGTTAGGAATTGACCTTAGGGTTTCATAGCCAAAAGGTTAAACAATTGTTGTGGTTTTTTTGACCCTTGCCGCAAGGCAGGGGTTTTTTATGCAACTTTTACCGGGGGGGGGCTATAGTTACATTACACTTCAGCGTCTTCCCTCATCTCTTCCCAGTAAACTGATTCAAAATAAAGGCCGTTTTGAATAGCCACCTTGCATCTTACTTCCTGCAGTTCGGCCCTAATCTCTTCGGCGGAGCGTTCGCTGCTAATGGAATGATAATAAATTACGTAACCAGTTCTACAGTTTATAAATTTATAATGTTTATCAGCGGGTTTCATAATGATGAACTTGTATAAATATAATCAACATGATGGCATATTGTTTTATCAGGGCCAAAATGTTACATAGTATTTATAAGCTCACCGCTTAAATTGGGTGTTTATTAACCCTGCCTGAAAAGTAATGCCATCCTGGCCAGCTCACTTTCGGTAATGGCCGTGGGATTTTCAAATTGTTGTACGATAATGGCTACCGGAAAGCTGATGCTGCCACCTGATGTTTTAACCATAACGCCGGTATCAAATACACTATGGTTTTTATAGTCGCCTATTAAATAATTATATCGCGATAACCTTATCAATAATTCAACAATGGCATAAGTAGGCAAACTGTGTTTCGGCATGGCTGTAAAGATACGCCAACAAATTAATAATATTAAATTAACACTACGTTAACAATTACGTGACCTTTAACAACAAATTAATATCTACATTTAACCGCAATATAATTTGTGACTTAAGTAGGTTAATCAATTAACATACAGAGTTTTAATTTTCTACCATTTAAAACAAGATCATAAAAGTTTAGCTTTATGTCGATATTCCCCAATTCAAATAAGATTTTTTATGATTTGTTTAACAAAGCTGCGGCCAATGTTGCCGAAATGGCTACGTTACTAAATATCGCAGTGAACTCGGCCGATCTTTACGAGCAAAAGTACAATTTCACTCATATTGATAAGTTA
>NZ_JBFUJG010000022.1:0-68764 GCF_056401495.1 Mucilaginibacter sp. P4_E8 | reverse complement strand
ATATAAAGCATGATATCAGTTAACAGGCGATCTTTTGATATCACCGCATCCAGATCACCTTTGTTATCCGACCAGGTCCAGAATTTTTCAGCGATCCATGCCGCTGTTCCCAGCGGACTATCGTTGAGCGCTACTGCCGGCATCATCGGTTTACGGGCTTGCATTCGCCAATAGTCCATGCTTGCCGTTCTGAAATCGTCACCTGCTTTGAAGTAATCCTTTTCCTCTGCTGTTTGTTCCTTTTCCGGAACAGGTACACCCGGGAAAAAATTAAGATGGATAGCTTTTACATTTTCCGGGTAATTGTACCCCAGCAAAATCGTAGCGCCTGCTCCCCAGTCACCGCCCTGGGCGTAATAGTTTTTGTACCCGATCACTTCGGTTACCAGTTTATTCCATAAACGGGCGGTCGTAATGCCGTTAATTGGTTTACTCGGCATGGAAGAAAATCCGAAGCCAGGCAACGCAGGGATGATCAGTGTAAATGCGTCCTCCGCTTTACCGCCATATTTGGAAGGATGGGTAAGCGGGCCGATGACGTCAAAGAATTCAAAGGTGGAACCCGGCCAGCCGTGTGTGATGACCAGAGGCAATGGGTTCTTGCCTTCACCTTTGATATAATAGAACTGAATATCCATGTCTTCGACATGCGCTTTATATAGCGGGTAGCTGTTCAGCAGTTTTTCCTGCTTGCGCCAGTCATACTGCTTGATCCAGTAGTCCTGGAGCCCGGCAAGCCATTTCATATCCATACCGGTTTCCCAGTTGGATTCCGCACCTTCTGAGGCAGGCATTTGTTTAGGTATCCGTGCATTTTTAACCCGCTCCATAACAGAATCCAGCCTGGCCTGGGAAACTTTAATTTGAAAAGGTTTAACTAATTCAGGCCGGGCAAAATCAGCCTTGATGATTACATTTTGGGCTGATGAAACAGCCGCTGAAGAATTTAGTATCATGGTTAATAAAAGGAGCTTTTTCATAATGATTTTTTTTTGAGGTAGATAAATAAGCGTTCCGGGATCGAATTACCTCCGGACCGCCGGGTTGATCAGGCTGTGTATTTTGCCAACCATTTAGCCTTAGTAGCGGCTCTTGCGTCGATGAACTCCTGGTCAGTTCCCCCGGCAATAGCGTCCAGTGGGAAACGTAAGGGGCGGGTTCCGTCCTGCATGCTCACTAGTTTCAGGATCCCGTCTGCAATAGTTTGCGGATTCATGTTGTACTGTGCCATTTTACCGAAAAGCGCGGTACCGATGGCATTAAATTTCTCTGTCGCCGCGTCGCCGTAGGCAGCGGTAATCTCCGGTTTATCAGAATGCACGCCGGCCTTTGATCCGTTGGTCATTTCGGTCGGATAAACACCCGGCTGAATAGTTACGTTCTCTATGTTATATTCAGCCAATTCATCCTGCAAGCCTTCCGAGATGGTTTCGACTCCGAATTTAGATGCAAGATAAGGAACCATGAATGGCAGCGTATGGCCGCTTGCGCCGGAAGTAATGTTGATGATCAGGCCTTTCTGAGCCCGGCGCATGGCGGGCAGCACTTCCTGGTAAGTCCTGATGACGCCATAGAAATTAACCTCGAACATTTGTTTGATCTGATCGATGCTGTAAGCTTCCAAAAGGCCGAATCCTGTTACTGCTGCATTATTGATCAGCACTTCTACACGTCCGTATTTAGCCAGCACGCCGGTGAAGGCGTTTTTTACCGAATCGTCGTTGGTTACATCGATCTCAACCACATCTACCTTAGGTAATGCGGATAGTTCTTTTGCAGCATCTGCATTTTTGCCGGCGATATCACGCATGCCCGCAATTACGGTATAACCTGCTTTTGATAAAGTAATGGTGGTTAATTTGCCAAAACCTGTACTTGTTCCTGTAATGAAAATTATCTTTTCCATGATCTTATTTTATTTGTTTTTGATTACTCAAAATTGGGCATAGCCGGGTAGTATCACATTGATGTATGATAAAAAGGAGCATTGATATATGTCAATTAGAAATGCGTGGCAAAGCAAATCGAGCTTCACGTATGAACGCCACAACAAATAAAGAATGAACCCCACAACAAAATTCAATAAGGAAATAAGCCGGAGATTTGCCGTATTAATTAGAAAAGCGATGAACACTATAAAAAATGAAACCGTATTGGTTACCGGAGGATCCGGCTTCGTGGGTAGTTACTGCATTATACAATTACTAAAGGAAGGATATGCGGTCAGAACGACGATCCGGTCATTAGATAAAGTAAACGATTTAAAAGCAATGCTTTTATCTGGGAAGGCCGACAATATGCAAAATCTGACCTTTATAGCAGCTAACCTAACAAGCGATGAAGGCTGGGATCAGGCTGTGCAAGGGTGTGATTACGTTCTTCATGTGGCTTCCCCATTTCCGGCCGGAGAGCCTAAAGACGAGAATGAGATCATTATACCGGCAAGGGACGGCGCTTTAAGAGTTTTACACGCAGCGCAAGCTGCAAAGGTCAAACGTGTAGTATTAACGTCTTCGTTTGCTGCTATTGGCTATACCATTAATCCTAAGAACCATGTTTTTACAGAGGCCGACTGGACGGACTCCAATGCAAAATTACCGGCCTACATCAAATCCAAGACGATCGCAGAACGTGCTGCATGGGATTTTATGGAAAACAACGCTGGTGCTATGGAATTGGTTGTCATTAATCCCGTTGGAATATTCGGACCGGTTTTAGGAAAAACTTTTAGCAGTTCGATCGGCATGATCGTACAGTTACTTTCAGGAAAGATGCCCGGAACACCACAACTATCTTTCGGCATCGTTGATGTCCGTGATGTAGCCGATATCCATATCAAAGCAATGAAAAATCCGGCAGCCAGCGGCCAGCGGTTCCTGGCAACTTCAGACGGAATAATTTCATTTCCGGGAATTGCCAAATTTTTAAAGGCTGACGGTAATTTACCTGTCGACAAAGTGCCGTCTAAAGTTCTGCCGAACTGGCTGGTAAAGGTGACTTCCTGGTTTAAGCCGGAATTGAAACCTATTGTCCCGCAGTTGGGTGTGGTGAAAACGCTGTCAAACGCAAAAGCTCAATCTGTTCTGAACTGGAGTCCGCGACCCAAAGAAACGACCATTAAAGAGACGGCAGAAAGCCTGGTCAAATTTAAGATCGTATAAGTTCCCTTTATTATAGGCTTTTAACATTTGATTTGCGAAATTTGATCATATGATACCTGCGCATGAAAATCCTCAAATACTGATTTCCTGTTACTACAAGAAATCTGTAAATGGCGAGGATATCGTTAACCGGCATGCTTTTGCGTATCAGATCACCGGAAGCCTGACTGTTCAGGACGGACGCGAGAAAGTGATCTTTCAGCCGGGAGACTTTCGCTTCAATGTACGGAACAGGTTGGCCAAGTTTGTGAAACAACCTGGTGAAAGTGATCCTTTTAAATCACTTTCACTGCAATTTGACGAAGAAACGCTGCGGGAGTTTGCCGATGAGCACCACCTGGTCGCTGAAGCAACATCTTATGTTCCACCCTCGTTCCAACTTAAAAAGCACCCGCTTCTTCAGAATTTTGTAGATTCACTGCAGCAGTCGCTTCCTTACTTCAGTGACGGAAATAACGACCTGATGAAAATAAAGTTAAAAGAGGCTTTGATTGTTCTGCTTAAAGTGCAGCCTGAATTAAAAGATATACTTTTCAACTTTCAAACTCCTGGCAAGATTAACCTCAAGGCTTTTATGGAGCGGAATTTCCGCTTTAATTTAAGCCTGGCGCGGTTTGCCTATCTAACAGGCCGGAGCATTTCTACCTTCAAACGTGATTTTTTAGGGGAGTTTTCAATGACACCGGCAAAATGGCTGCAGCAGAAACGGTTAGACGAAGCTTATTATTTGCTGAAAGAGGAAAAGTTTAAAACCACCGATGTCTATGCGGAAGTGGGATTTGAAGACCTGTCTCATTTTTCATTTGTGTTCAAGAAACATTTTGGGATCAATCCCTCCAATGTTTCCTGATTGCCTGAACGGCAAAAAGCCTCCGAACAGGAAGCTGTTTTGATACTTGGTTCACCTTTCGTTTCCTGGGTTCAGATCCTGGTACAAACCAATTACAGTTTCATTGCTCAACAGCAAATGACAATAAATAAATGCATTACATACTGTTTCGATGTTACCCAAAAGTTCAGCTCCCGCATTTTGCATCAATGATACCATTTCGTCCAGGTGGTCAACTTTAAAGCCTACAACCACATTCGTGTTTTTAAACAGATATTCCGGATAGCAGGCCCCGGGTCCGTAAAAATCCATTATTGTTCCATCCTCCATGCTATAAACTGTCAATCCTGGCTGAACCGGAATTTTCTTCAGTTTAAGCCCTTCGGATAACAATATTTTAAACAGGTCACCATCGGCGGTACCCGTTTTAACCGAGATCCGGGTTATCGTTTTTGTCTTTTTCATATTCAATTTCTTTTAAACCGGGATTGGCCGGCCACAGCAATATGATTGCAARGGGCCTTTTCCGGCAAACAAAATTGAAAGATCGAAACCAGTTAAAAATTGATTTAAAATAAAATAGCACTTGATAAAAGTCAAGTGCTATCAATATTGCGGAAGGTAAATTAGCGTTTAACGATCTGTTTTCTGACCCGGCTTAACGTCTCTGCGGTAATGCCTAAATAAGAGGCAATCATGCTCTGCGGAACGCGCATAGTGAGATGGGGGAATTTTTCCAGAAAACTTAAATATTTATCTTCAGCACTGAGGCTGATAAAGGTATGGATCCTGTTTTGAGCAACGAGGAAGCTTTTTTGTAATATGGCGTTGATCATGTTGTTAAATGCGGGCACCTCGATACATAGCCGGTCAAACTTTTCCTTGCTGATCAAGGCTACTTCTGAATCTTCTATAGCATCAATATTATAGATTGACGGCTGCCCCGTTTGGATGCTTTCCCGGTCGCCGATCCACCAATTCTCTATAGCAAAATTTAAAATGTGTTCAACCCCCTTTTCATCAACCGTGTAGGTACGTAAGCATCCTTTGGTGACAAATGAGTGGTTTTTGACAACATCTCCTTCCTGGCTGAGATACTGTCTTTTTCTGACTTTTTTTATAACTGCCGACGCCGCAACTGTTTCCAGTTCCTCGGCAGTATAGTTGCCTTTTCCTTGTAAATAAGTTTTGAATACCTCGATCACTATTTGTTTTTATCCGTGAGTAAACGATTAAAGATAATGAAGAAATCTTATTATAAAAAGAATTGTGATGCAGGAATAGCACTTACCTGCATAAGTCATTTGTAAACAATTGATATAAATCAATCTTATTTCTTACGATAGGTCAATGGGGGCGGCCTGTGAACAAGCCATCTTTGTATTGTTAAAACAACATAAAACATTTAAAAAAATAAAGACATGAAAACTGCAAAAGAATTATTGTTGGACTATCTGGAAAACGTAGGTAACCCTGATTTTCAGATCGAATTATTTGCTGACGATGCGGTATTTGAGCTGCCATACCTTGCCAGCCTGGGCATACCGGCCCGTTGGGAAGGCCGTGAAGTACTATATAACTTCTTAGGTAACCTGCCAAAGACATTCCCCGGGTTTAAATTCAAGAACGTTCAGATCCATATTGATACACCTAATCAGGCTTTTGGAGAATATGAGGCAAATGCTGTTATCGCGTCAAATGGCAAAGATTACGCTCAGCACTACATGGGCCGTGTGGTTGCTGAAAACGGTAAGATCAAATTGATCCGGGAAGCTTTGAATATGGTACCGGTCGTTAGGGATATTAAAGGAATCGCTATTAACTAAACAATAATAAAGCCTCCTGCACCAGTCGGGAAATAAACCATTTGTGCAGGAGGCTTTTGTTATCAAACGTTTTAAAATTATTTTAATCTTTATCGTAATGAAAATACGTCGTGTACTTAATTTATGCTTCCTGAATATCTTGTGTTTTTTTATTTCCCTGAATAGTTTTGCTCAGCGTAATAAAAAAGAAGGCACTTCAATGACTTTACTCGAAGTCCAGAAAAAGTATGATCTCGATCCTTCCCGTCCTTTGTTAAAGCGTATTTCCAGGACACCAGATAATGTTATTAAAATGTTCCGGGATGCAGGCATGTCTCCCACCGAGCACCAACTGACCAAAGAAGAAGAAACCATTGTTGCTTCTGCAATTTCGGTGCTTCCACCGTTGCATCAGCGGGTTTTGAAACAACATTTAAAAAGTATCAGCTTTTTAGATAATATGCCTAATACGGCGCTGACCTCAACGATCACCAAAGATGAAAGTGTCAATCTTTACCATATAACTTTCCGGGCTGGTATACTACATCAAAACATAACCGAATGGGTGAATGAAAAAGAGGCCACCTGTTTCTCTGGAGGCGACTCAACAATTTCAGTTTCGATCAAGGCCGGCCTGTTAAAAGCATTGACCTATGTTTTGCTTCACGAAGGAACACACGTAGTAGACGGTTCAATGCATCTGATTTCAGCCGACTCGGTATCCGGTAAACCACATATGAATGATTTTACAAGGGAGTTTTCAAAAGGAATATGGAGCGACATCAATACACTTAAATGGCCAGTAAAAGATTCCTTAGTTTTTAAAAGTCGGTTTCGGCGAGGTGGTCGCCAGTTTCTCAATACAGAAGCTTCAATGGTTTATGCAGGACTTGTAAAAACACCCTTTGTGTCGTTATATAGTACAGCAAGCTGGCATGAAGACTTAGCGGAACTCCTGACTATATACCATCTGACTAAGATTTATAAACAACCATTTCGCATTATCATAAAACGACCCGGAAAAGTACAGGTATTTGAGCCGATGAAATCAGGATTCGTTCAGGCTCGACTTGAACTATTACGCCGATTTTATGCAAAAGCTTAAACCTGGTATAAAAGCCGTGACCTCAGTTCCCGGCTTTTATTAGTATAACGGTTTTAACAAAAGATAAGTTATTATTCAAACGCCCAACGGCCAATTTCAGCAACCAATTTGCCGCTTACAGGGCTTTTAGATTGCCAAACCGAGATTTGTTGAATTTATTTGTACCAGAAATCATAATCATGAAAAAGTATTTTCTTCCGGCTGTATCGATGATCGTCGTTTTATTGGTCAGTCTTCAATTTTTCCGTCCACGACTTGACAACCCACCAGTCACAAAGGACTTTCAGGCTCCAAAGGATGTTAAAAATATTTTAGTGAGAGCTTGTTATGACTGCCATTCCAATGAAACTAACCTGCGATGGTATGATCAGGTACAGCCTGTTTACTGGCAGGTGGCAGCCCATGTTCGTGACGGCAGAAAAGGACTCAACTTTTCCAATTGGGATAAGCTGGCACCCGCGGATCGAAAAGCAAAACTTTGGGAGGCTGTCAATCAGATCGAGCAGGGAGCCATGCCGGTTAAAAGTTATCAGGTCGTTCATACTAACGCCAGGGTTTCTGTACAGGATCTCGTTGTCCTTAAAAAATACCTGACCAGCATGATACACGATCTGCCGGGGGACACCGCCAAAATAAACGCCTTTGAACATCAGCGAAAAACTGTAGTATCTGTCGACCGTCAAAAACTACCCCAAACGTTAAACGACATCACCTACATTCCCGATTACAAAAACTGGCAGGTCATCAGCACATCGGACCGTTTTGATAACGGCACCATGCGCGTGATATATGGAAATGATATCGCGGTCAATGCTGTCCAAACTCATCATAACAATCCCTGGCCCAACGGAACTATTTTTGCAAAAGCTGCGTGGGATAAACTGGAGGATAAAAACGGAAATGTAACGACCGGGGCTTTTAAACAGGTTGAATACATGATCAAAAATGCTGAAAAATACCGATCAACGAACGGCTGGGGCTTTGCCCGGTTCAAAACAGCCCAATTAACGCCATATGGTAAAACAGCGATGTTTACGACAGAATGTATGAACTGTCATAAGCCGATGAAAGACAATGATTATGTATTTACCTTTCCAATCAAGAATTAAAATGAAATTAATATTCTATATCATCGCAGCAGGTTCATTATTTATAGCCGGCTGCAAAGGAGCCACGGATCCAGATCGTCTCATTAACAGCAAAGCATCTCTTCCTTCAACTTTCAGGTTGTCAGAACTGCATCAAAAGGTAATTACTTCCCTGATAAATAAAAAGGCGGGCACCGTGAGCATCCTCTACGGGGATGAGCATTTTAAAAATGCTACGCAGAAATCAAATTTAAATGTGCCAGGTAATTCCTTTACATTAGTGACATGGGAACAGCAGGATGACGCCCATTGGTTTGGCGCACGAATACCAGGTGAGTTGGTTTCCGCAGAAACGGTCAATATAGGAAATCATACTAACTTTGTAACTTATCAAAAGTTTACGGGCAAAAACCTCCTGTTATCAGCCGATACTACAGGACAAAATGAACGCATACATTTTATATTGTCGCAAAAGCCATCCATCATCCCATGATCTTTGAAAAATACATACATAAAGAAACTGCCAGGGTTTTCCAGGTATCACAGAAAGTGATCTGGGCATCTGCTGTCTTTATGGGTATTTTAGCATCAGTTCCCAAAATATTACAGCTGAAGATCAGTTTTGCTGAAGTTGTCATCGACTGTTTTATAGCGTTTACCTATTCGCTGTTTGTCTGGTTTTACAACTTATATACGCTACCAAAATTCTCAAACAAGGCCTTAACGACCAGGTTTTTTGGGCTCAGGCTGATCAAAAGCCTTTCATTGGGCATATTTGTTATGGGAATATTGGTAGTTTGCGGTCAACTTTTCTTTAACGATAAGCTTATTGGTACTATGATACTGATGTACCAGTTCCGGGGCATCCTGATCAATCTGACTATCTACATGTTTTTATACCTGCTTTTTCAGAGTTACGCTAACCAGGTTATCGGTATGGATCTCGAACGGACAAAAGCGGATTATCTAAGCGCAAAATACGAGGTATTAAAACAGCAGGTCAATCCGCATTTTCTATTTAACAGCCTGAACACCTTGAAATCAATGGTCGATTTCGGTGATGCAAGTGCGGCTGATTTTATTGTTAAATTGTCTGACTTTTACCGCTATACACTGGAAAGCAGGCAAAAGGATTCGGTATTGATGCAGAAGGAACTCGAAAATCTGAATGCTTATTATTTTCTGGTCAGGTCGCGGTTTGAAGAAGGCATTGATCTCCAGATCCAGCTTTCGCCGGAGCACCTAAGCGCAATAACCCCTCCATTTACATTGCAGCTTTTGGTGGAAAACGCGATCAAGCATAATATTATCTCCCTTGATCAGCCTTTAAATATTTCGATCTATTCGGATGGAAAATATATTAAAGTTAAAAATAATGTACAGCTAAAAAATCATCCTGAACCATCGAACATGATCGGTCTAGAAAATATCGGTCAGCGATATTTGCACCTGATGGGACAGCAGATTATTATCGAATCAAATCACCAATTTTTCACCGTAGCGCTTCCGGCCAATGCAGATATTAGTAATTGAAGATGAATTAAAAACTGCCAGGGCGCTAATCAAAATGATCTCCCAGATCCGTCCGGACAGCCGTGTAGACGGCCCCCTGCAGAAAGTATCAACATCAGTAGAGTACCTGTCGGCTCATCCCGCACCCGACCTGATCTTAATGGACATCCAGCTGGCTGACGGCATATCCTTTGAAATATTTCAAAAGGTTAAAGTGGACTCACCGGTTATTTTTTGTACCGCATATGACGAATACGCCCTCGATGCTTTTAAGGCCAACGGGATCGATTATATCTTAAAACCGTTTACTGAAGATGCTTTCAGAAGGGCCTTCGATAAAATGGACCGTTTCATAGGTCAAAGAACCGGTGACATTTCTCCTGCGCTGATCGCTCAAATTCTAAAACTTCAACATCAGGACACCGGTAAATCAAGCTTCCTGGTTTACAAGCACGGGAAATATTTAAACATAGCTACAGATGACATCGCTTATTTTTTTGCCCATAACGAACAAATAACAATAGTGACCTTCGATAACGAAACATTCCATATCAATCAGTCTTTGGAGCAAATAACTGCTCAACTGTCCCCGTTAAATTTCTTTAAATTAAACAGGCAGTACCTGATCAGCTTTAAAGCGATTAAAGAGGTGGAGCAATACTTTGCCCGAAAGCTTTTGGTCAAATTGGTTATACCTTCGGACGAGAAATTACTGGTTGGAAAAGATAAAGCTACTTCATTTCTGGCCTGGCTGGACAATCGATAGGATGTAATTAATGAATGCGTTATCGGTATTCCTGTTCTGTATTGATAAAAATACTGCCGTACAATCGTGTTAATCTTTCCGACTTTTGCGCTGACTGACATCCATGATAAGCAATATGCCGGCAGCATATCTATCTGAAGTGTTTTGCAATTTTTTCATAATGCGGAATTTGGATATTGTACCGGGCCGCCAGTCGTACTATATCATGAATAATCTCATTGCGCTCATCTGGTTTATTCTGCTGTAAATCTTTTTGAAAGGAAGCAGTGAAGTCAGCAGAAAGATCGTCCAGGATTTGAAGATTCTCCTTGAAAAACTTGTCGGTTAGGCCAAAGTTTGCAGCGTCTGATATTTGCTTTAACTCTTTAAGTAAGCTAATGAAATGGTTGCGGTAAGTTTCATCTGACTGTAAAGATGACGCTTTTATGTTATGATAGGCTGCACAGGACGCAAAAGCTGAAGTAAAGGTTAATTATCTGTACAATGCTGCTCAAATGATAAGCCTTCACACAAACAAAAATTACATCAAATTTTTGATTTTCCAGCGCATCTTCACCAATAGCTTTAATGTTGGTTAGATCAACAGGTTCTTCGCCGTAAGTTTTGATGGTAAGGCCCTTTTGCTGAATAACTCTGAGGTGCTCACCACGCGCTACGATCGTTACATCGAACTTTTTTTGCCAAATAGCCCCTTATAAGGCCACCGGTATGGTATCAAATATGAATTAAATTTCAAGACAAGCTTTCAATAAAAGAATTAATCAAAAATAAAGGTAATCACACTATAAATGACGCATTATTGTTTGATGGTGGTTCGTTATAATAGTAGATTAGTAAATTAAGAAAAGCCTGTTGACATAAGTACAACAGGCTTTTCATTGCTAATATTGGGGGTTGTACAACAATTAATCTCATCAGTTGAGCTAAGATTCTAACAGTTGGTCCTTTGAATGGCTCGCTAAGGACTCAGCCATTATCGTCGCTGATCTCTTGCAATAGCTGCCTGTAGGCCAGGTTATAGTGGCTAGCCGGGTCATGCCATCTCCAGTAATTTTCACTGCTTTTAAATCAGGATGATTGAATATTGAGGAGCCCATCAGAACAGTTGCCCACTGGCCGCTATCTACTAATTGCAGAAGCATATTGATATCATTAATCTCCATTTGAATAATAGGTTCTAAGTTGTGGCGTGACAGTAAAAGATTTAGATAATTGCGGATGCTAAATCCCCCCGATGGTAATATCAGTGGCAACTTATCTAATTGTTTAATGCCGATCTGTTTTTTTGCCGCCAATGGATGACTGGAGTGCACAATCAACGCAAGGCAGGAAGAAAACAAACGCTGGGTTTTATAGCTGCCGCTTTTTTCTTCTTGTGAGAAGGAAAGCATCAAATCTATACGGCTTTGATCCAGTTTTTCCAGTAATTCCTGGGTTGTACCAAATACGATATCCAGGTAGATTTTTGGGCATTTTTGCGAAAAGTCAATGATGGCTTTAGTAAGTAATGCGGTTAGCCCATAGGTTACACCAATAGTTAGTGTCCCGGTATTAAGGTTCATCAGATCCTTCAACATGTCTTTCCCGTCGCTGGCGTCCTTAACGGTTTTAATTGCATAAGGCAGAAATGTTTTTCCTGCCTCTGTTAACCGTACTCGCTTTGCGATCCGGTCAAACAAGGGTATACCAAGCTCATCTTCCAGTTGTTTGATCTGCTGTGATAGCGTGCTTTGGGTAATAAATAAAGCACCGGACGCTTCAGTAAAATTTTGTAGTTCAGCAGCCTTGATGAAATATTTAAGTTGGCGAAGTTCCATTTTTAAAAGTAGTAATATAATCGGTTTTACCAATCAACTATATCGAAAATAAGAGTTTAGACGATTAATATTTAAGTAGGACCTTTGATTTATCAAACAAAACACAAAATCATGGAAATCCAACAAAACTCTGGAAATGCGCTTTCTCACTCAGTTGTTAAAGCCATCATTAATGCCCCAATAGAAAAAGTAAATATAGCCGACTGGCTGTTTAACCTGCCCGACGAAGAATATCAAAGATGCTCGACAGCTCATATTGCTGCCGGCTTTACCCGCACTTTGGATGGAGAACCAATGTCGATCAATGTTGAAACTATTGGCGGTGCGCTTATCATCCAGCATTATGTGGCTACAGAATACCGGGCAGATTATTGCCGGATGTTATCTGTATCTGATGCTATCTCAGCAAACGGCCGCAGTAAAGTTCAGGTATTATGGGAATTGAAGGTAACAAAGTTGGATGACAATACCTGCGAATATACCAACGAGATCCATGCAACAGCCACGCCGGAGTTCTTTGAGTTTATGAAATTGCACAATATTACATTAGCGCAGGCTGCTCATGACAGGCAGGTTGCTTCAGATGCTCATAACCACGAAGAAACACCGCTGTTTGCAAAAAGCATAGAAAAAAAGGCGCTTACAGGTAACTACGGAATTTAATTAGCATTCAAGTATGAAAAGCAGACTTATCAAGCTTGCGCGCATGCCGGAAGGTATGCCACAGATCATTGACTTCCACTTGGAAGAAGACGAACTGGGACCTATAAAAAATGGTGAGTTGTTATTAAAGCCATTATATTTTTCCGTTGATCCATACCTTCGAGCTGCTATGAGCGGGGGACATCCGCCCAATTTGAACGTGGGTGATATAGTTAAATCACGTGGTATTGCCGAGGTAATTACATCAACTCATCGGAATTTCGCGAAAGGGGATTTTGTAATGGGTTATATGGAATGGCGTGACCGACTTGTGGCTAGTGCAAATGAGCTCAACCGCCTTGAGGCTAGAGGATTGCCCTTAAGCGCATACCTGAGTGTATTAGGATCTACCGGGTTGTCAGCTTATTTCGCGCTTAACGAAATTGGAAAGCCTAAGAAAGGAGAAACGATGGTCGTTTCCGGAGCAGCTGGCGCGGTTGGGAGTATTGCCGGCCAAATCGGGAAAATTTTTGGTTGTAAAGTTATTGGTATTGCCGGCAACGATGAGAAAATAAAGTTGATTACTTCTGATTTTCGATTCGATGGGGCAATCAACTATAAAACCAGTAAGGATATTGGTGCTGCCATAAAGAACCTTTGCCCTGAAGGCGTTGATGTTTATTTCGATAACGTTGGCGGCGATGTATCAGACGCAGTGCTCAGCAGTATGAACAATTATGGGCGTGTAGTAGTTTGCGGAACAATCGCTGAATATAATGATAGTCAACCGGCAATGGGTCCAAGATTGCTGCCGCTTATCGTTTTTAAAAAATTATTATTACAGGGATTCCTCATTGGCGATTATAAAGACCGGTTTGAAGAGGGTAGAACTCAATTGCAACAATGGCTGGCTGACGATAAAATCCGTTATCAGGAAACAATTACAAAGGGCTTTGAGCAACTTCCCAATGCGTTTATTGGACTTTTTAATGGTGAAAATTTAGGTAAGATGTTAGTTGAACTATAACCATGATGCGCCAATCCTTTATATTGTTGAGCTGACCGGCCCGGGAAAGGCCAATTCAAACCGATGACAGTTATAGCAAACGATCGGATGACGTAGATATGGTGCACCGATATCCGGCTGCTACGTGGGATTGATCCAAAGAAAGCCATGTCCTGGGAAGAGGAGGTTCACCGATCACAACGAAAGGATATTCTTCTTCGGGTATTATAACGTTCCTGAGCATTACCACAACTATTTAAGTACACATGGCCAACTCAGCAAGAATCTGGATCATCAGTCGCTCTCTTGAGGCAAATCGTGAAAAACCAGGACGTCAGGCTAAGACGCGAATTTTTGCTCCTTCGGTATGTGCTTCTACAGGTTCAGTTGATGACAGTGCGGCTCGCTTTAGAATGACCCTGCAAAGCCGCTCCTGATGCTCATCACCCCAAATGCCAATGGAACTGATAAGCGGGATAAGCGTTTTGCCAAAATCGGTTAGCGTGTATTCTACCCGCGGTGGCATAACCGGATAGATCTTTTTAATGACCATTTCATGGTCTTCAAGTTCTTTCAGTTGCACATTGAGTACACGCCTGGTAACATCCGGGATCTTTCGCTGAAGTTCACTGGGCCTTAAGCTGCCTTCGTGAATGAACCAAAGGAGACGGATCTTCCATTTGCCATACAGTACTTCACCGACCAGGTCAAGTCCGCAATTTAAATAGGGAATAGTCTTTTTTATATACATAAATACAAATATACAACAGGCCTGGTAAGTGAGCAATACGGATAAATTTATCACTATCTGATTCGTAAGTCCGTAATTGTTTGATATATGTGTACTGCTGAAATTTGGACAAAAAAATAACAATAAACATCATGACACAACAGTTCAATTACAGTAATGAATTATCGGGCAAAATCGCCCTGGTAACAGGAGGTACAAAAGGCGCCGGAAAGGCGATCGCAGAAAGGCTCTTGCAAGCCGGTGCAACGGTAATTATAACTGCAAGGAATGCTCCCGAAGAAGAAAACAACAGCCTGCATTTTATCCCTTCGGATCTAAGCAAGGCTCAAGATGCGCAAAAAGTGATCAGCGAAGTTCTGTCAACCTATGGCAGGCTGGATATCCTGATCAACAACCTTGGTGCTTCATCAACACCTGCCGGTGGCTTTTCAGCATTGAATGATGAGGATTGGATATCAACCCTGCAAGCTAATTTACTTGCTCCTGTCAGGCTTGACAGGGGATTTTTACCGCAAATGATCGAGCGGAAAAGTGGTGTTATTATTCACATCGCCTCCATCCAGGGCATTTTGCCGCTATACGATTCTACATTGCCGTACGCAGCTTCAAAAGCAGGATTGATCAATTACAGTAAAAGCTTATCGAAAGAAGTTACGCCAAAAGGTGTCCGTGTGTTAGCGGTTTCTCCGGGTTGGATAAATACATCAGCATCGGTAGCCTTTTTGGGCGAGATCGCAAGAAATTCAAATAGCACTGTAGAAGAAGCTCAGCAAGGTGTGATGGATGCATTGGGCGGCATACCTTACGGCAGGCCCGCCGAACCGGAAGAAGTAGCCGAACTGGTTGGCTTCCTGGTTTCACCAAGAGCCAATTATTTAACAGGAACAAATTTCATTATTGACGGTGGAACAATACCAACAATTTAAATAAATTAAGATCATGGAATTACCACAAATAGTAGAGCGCTTCATAGAAACGCAGCAGATTTACGACAGCAAGGCATTCGTGAAATGTTTCACCGAAACCGGCATTGTTCACAACGAATGCAAGACCCACACCGGAAAAGACGAAATTCATCAGTGGATCGAACATGCAATGGAGGCGTATAAATCTCAGCTGGAACCGCTTAATTATCAACAAGCTGAGTCAAACGGTGTCCTGACAGCAAATGTTTCCGGCACATTTCCTGGCAGCCCTATCGTGTTGAAATTTCATTTTGGACTAAAGGACGGCCTAATCGATTCATTAAAAGTAACCGAATAATTTACTACTGTAAAGCATCACTGGTAAATATCATTAGAAAACCGCCTATTTTAGATACGGCGGTTTTCTATCACTAATTGGACTGCCCAAACAAATCGTTACAAACATTGATCGTTGTTAAAAACAGCATTTTTAACAACGATCTTAAAACTACGCTTGGTTCTTTTTGACAGCGATAACCTGAATGAGATCAATTCGGACAGGTTTAAAGCATGGACATTCCGGGGCCTTGACCACCTTGTTCCGAGAAATACAAACAGGCAGTTCCGTAACACTTTGATCATATTAATTCATTGACTGTTAATTGCGATTTCCCAAATTACAAACACAACTCAATGCTCTAAGGCGCACGGAATGGGATGGTCTAGCTACTCATAATATCCACCCTTGGATGAAATAATCACAGAGCAGGCATCTTTATCTAAAACCCCACCCACTTTTAAAACAATAATTGAATCGGTCACAACTTTACCGGATTGTATTTTGTCTTTCAGATAAACGAGCTTACCTACGTACGACTTTGCTTCACTTGCTTTGATGGTGGGAACAGTCTGTGAAAAAGCTGTTCGGCAAAAAAAAGATATTAAAGCGATTAATAAAATTTGTTTCATGGCTATTTAGGTTTGGTAAGCAGGGATTACTGATCAAACTATTTTACCAAGGAATGACGGATACATCATGTGACAATGACCAAAAATCTCAAAAAAGCCTGTTATAATAACGATAACAGGCTTTTAAGTAAAAAACGCTTAACGTAGCTGAAAACCGTAGTGTTTGAGGGGAGACCTCATCAATTAGGGTTAAAGCTATTTAGTTAGACTAAAATTATCTAATCCATATGATATAAGTAGAGGCGCATCTTCTGTTCCTAAAACGAGACCCTTAATCCAGACTTTATTTAATTGAAATGTGTGTATATACTTCTGTTCTAAAGGAACTTTAGAGGCATTGATATAGATAAATGTTAAACGAGGGGTATTTGTTTTCTTACCGACCTGACAAACAGCAACAGAGTCCTGATATATTTTCGCGCTATAAATACTATCATGTACGATAACGACCCTTCCAATATATTTATAGGCCTCTTTAGCATCAATTTTTAAGGCATTAGGATCATTTTGATAAAGTGTTGGCATTTTTGTCTGAGCGAACCCAATCTGACCAAGAAAACACAGGATTACGGCAATTAATGAAATATTTTTCATGACGGTTTAATGTTGATATGGGTTTGCTGGTGAAGGTGAGCTGCCATTGTCCATTCCTTGAGGAAAACCAAGATCTTTTAAAAATTGTGGTAATGTATTCGGGTCATTAGTTACAGATTTAGCACCTGTACCATCGTTATATGTTTTGTACTGACTTCCAAATGCAGATCCATCCAAGAAATTTTTGTCAAGAATAGCGTAATTAGCTGAAGAATAATCCCCGGTAAGATACTTTTCCCATGCATTGTTAAAATCTATTTGTTGTTGTGATGTGGGGGCTTTAACCTCTATTTGCCTTTCATAATCTAAATTAAAAGCGCCCTGCGTGTTCATTTCTTTAATAACCTCGGTACCGAACATATAAGCATCCAGTTCAAGATTAGAATGTAAAGGGGACTGCCCATTGATATTTTGATAATCGTGATATAATTCATGAGAAACCGTGTAAACGCTCGAAGCAATATCTGCTCCATTCAATAACCCTATTCCCATATCAATTTCTTTTGTTTTCGGGTTGTAACTTTCTGTACCATTAGCCGGCATTTTATCGGTGATGGTAGGGGCAAGTTCATTAGGGAATTGTTTATAATGAGCTTCAATACCGGCCAAAATTTTATCGCCAGTCGCGCCGCTGTCCATCTCTGTAAGTATCTTTTTAAAATTTTCTTTTTCAGCAGCAGCATATTGCGGATCTAGTGAATAACTAAATTTACCAGCCAAAAAATCTACTGTTTCGGGGTGAAGTGCTTGAATAGTCATTTGTCCGGATTGATTGCTTCCGTCATTACCACCCTGACTACCATCACCATTTGGGCCAGAGGTGTTAAATCCTGGGCTGGAATATTGATCTGGCGGGGTAATGGGTGTCCCGTAAATGGTCACTTCAGAAAGCACGTATCCACCACCATAATATCCCCCGCCATCATAATTACCCGAATAAATATCACCGCCTAAAGTTGACTCTTGTCGTTTTTGTTCCATCTCGGGGAACAATAAGGTTAATTCATCTAAATTTTTCATTGAAGGTTTGGTACTTAATTTAAATATTTAAAGTTATTATTGCTATGTATAATTTCGATCACAAGATAATAAATGAATATTTTAATAAACGATTTAAAAGGTAAAATAATATCTTTTTTAGATTATTATTTACCCGATGTTTATGCGGCCTGCTTAACCGGCAGCTACGTGGATCAAAACTTTAATGAAGAGTCGGATATTGACGTCTGGGTGTTGAGTTATCAGCGAGATTACGTTTTTCATGAAACATTTGTTTATGAAGGATTGAAATTACAAATTACTCAAATCCCATTTACAAAAATTGATGAAATACTATGGAACGATTATTTTTCCAGGGACGGAACTTACCTGGGCGCATTTGCCAAATCCGAAATCATCCGGGATAGTAATAGTTATCTGCTTAACCTTATTGCCAAGTGTCGCACCATTTATGCCGATGGGCCAAGGCCAATGTCTGTTTTAGAATTACAGCAAAAAAAAGCGTTATTACTCGGCTTGCTGTCAGATTTTAAAGGTTCGAGATCAAAACCCGAGAGCTATGTGGTGCTAAATGAACTGTTTTCTCTTTTTACCAGGTTCTATATGCATTATAATAACGGATGGACTCATGGCGGCAGCAGGCATTTGATCCGGAATCTGCGAAAATATGATGCCCAACTATATGATGATCTCTTTTCCTTATATGAACATTATTTTATTGATGAGGATAAAAAACCATTTATCGAATACCTCAATACCAAACTGCAGGATTTCGAAGGGTTGGATGAAGGTTATACCGTTTCGGAAGGCTTGTTAGAGGTTAAACAACCTTACCTGGTTATACAGGTTTATGGCCTGACAGATTATTATGATTTTGCATCAAATAAATTACCTGTACTAATTGATTTGGTTCAGGGCCAAATTGAAGAACACCTGGTTTTCAGGACCCGTGCCATCGGGGATACACAGATCAATGAAAACAGCCTGTATGTTATATTATTTACATCCTCAACGGCAATAATAAATAAGGAAATAATTTCGATGCTTAACGATTTTATTATCAAAGACAGCCGGATATCGGCGAATTTTCCGGTTAATCTTGACCTTTCCCTGATCTTTAGCCAGCAAGCAATGATCAGACCTATAACGGCCTGGCTTTCCACATTAAAAATGAGTCCAGCATTTGAGGGCCTAACAGAAACAAAATCTTTTCTTGCAGGATTGGAATTTTTTAAATTGTTTCATGCTGCTTTGTTTAATCACGATGATCAGGAATTTTTGAACTTCCTTACCTATATACACGCGCTTTGGTTTACTTGTACTTATGACCGTGGCAAGTTTTTCAGGGTAGATCAGTTGATTATGGAAAAGGCAAACATGGTATCTATGTTTGTAAACCAATACACCCAACAGGAAAAAACATTAAAGGCTTTATTCGGAGACAATGATTTCCGGATGATCCCGGCTAAAAGCCTGCAAACGTTTCGGGATTTAATCACCGTATTGAACACCAATAAACTTCATCCCATTGCTATAAACCCAGTAATAGAAACCGAAAAGGGTTTACTCGAACCAAAAGCTAAGTGGATAGTTTATCAGAATGTATTAAAAATTGCGTTAGCCAGCCTTTTGATACCGGATAATAAAATGAGTTATCTATCCTTTTCCGTCATGGCCATTATTCAAGATAAAAATCAAGCACCCCATGAAAATCTGGCCGTTTCCAACTGAAAGGCAATTAGACAGCAAAGATTGCGGCGCTACCTGCATAAAAATAATCTCAAAATACTACGGAAAGTTTTACTCCCTGCAATACCTGAGGGACAAGGCGGGCACCAGGCGTGAGGGCATTTCTATTGCAGACCTGAGTTATACAGCAGAATCTATAGGTTTAAGAACGCTGGCATTTCACTGTACCTTAACTGAACTGAATGAGAAAGTACCTTTACCTTGTATTGTCCATTGGCGAAATAACCATTTTGTTGTTGTTTATAAGATCAGCAAGGGCAAGGTTTATACCTCCGATCCATCCGAAGGCCTGGTGAATTATCCGTTTGATGTATTCCAAAAACATTGGCACCTCCGTGATGAACCCAAAGGCGCAGTATTAGCCTTAGAGCCAATGGCCGATTTTGATCAAAGAGATGAAGGACAAAAAAGAGACAGGAAACGGACAATCTCCAATATTTTCGGGTACTTTAAACCATACAAAAAAAACTTCATCAATTTAGGAGTGGTCATGTTATTGGTTACCATCCTACAGGGCATCCTTCCTTTTATCGCCAAGGCTGTTATAGACGTTGGTATTCAAACTAAAGATCTAAAATTCATCAACGTCGTATTGGTCGCTAATATCTGCATTGTCGTTAGCATTATGTTGTCCAATGCCGTCAGAAACTGGATACTTTTGCATGTTACTTCCAGGATCAATATCGCTATTATTTCAGATTATCTGATCAAGCTCATGAAACTGCCGATCACCTTTTTTGAAAATAAGCTGGTTGGTGATATTTTACAAAGAGCCAATGACCACGAGCGGATCAGGAGTTTTATTATGAACAACGGGTTGAACATGATCTTTTCTACTTTGACCTTTGTGACGTTTGGAATTATATTGTCTATTTATAATACGGTGATCTTTTTGATATTCCTCTTTGGAAGTATTCTGTATGTGCTCTGGACGCTGGCATTCATCCGTGTGCGTAAAAAACTGGATTGGGAATACTTTGACCTGATCTCTAAAGATCAAAGCTACTGGGTGGAAACGATCAGTGGCATGCAGGATATTAAGATTAACAATTATGAGACGGCTAAAAGGTGGAAATGGGAAAAGAACCAGGTCAAACTTCACCGGGTCAATACGAGGGTATTATCGGTAACAGATACGCAGAATTTAGGCGCGCAATTTATCGATACGCTGAAAAATCTTTGTATCACGTTTTATTGTGCCAAGGCGGTAATTACCGGTGAAATTACCTTCGGGGTAATGATCTCCACCCAATTTATTATCGGTATGCTGAACGGGCCGGTGGTTCAGTTTATCCAGTTCATTATATCAGCACAGTTTGCCCAGATTAGTTTTCTCCGGTTAAATGAAATCCATCAGTTAAAAGAAGAGGAAGAGGATTCGATCAATAACTCTATTGAACTGCCTTCCAATAGAACGATCATCCTGAAGAATGTTTCTTTTCAATATTCTCCCAACAGTCCACTGACCATCAAGGGACTAACGATGGTCATACCGGAAGGCAAGATCACGGCGATTGTTGGCGATAGCGGAAGCGGCAAAACCACTTTATTAAAATTATTGTTGCGGCTTTACGAGCCTTCCTACGGTGAAATTTCTGTTGGTGGTATGAATATCAATAATATCAGCCTCAAACAATGGCGTGAACGATGCGGAGCAGTGATGCAGGACGGAAAAATATTCAATGACAGTATACTCAATAATATTGTTTTGGGTGATGAAAATATTAATTACGAGCTGCTCAGGCATGCAGTTGAAACGGCCAATATTGCCTATGAAATTGAATCACTGCCATCCGGTTATCAAACAGTCATGGGAGAACTGGGCAGAGGCTTGAGCGGTGGGCAAAAACAACGAATTTTAATTGCCAGGGCATTATATAAAAACCCAGATTATCTTTTCTTTGATGAGGCCACAAATTCCCTGGATGCAATAAACGAGCAGAAAATTGTAAACGCATTGGAACAGGTTTTTAAAGGTAAAACGGTTATTATCATTGCGCATAGATTGAGTACCATTAGAAAAGCAGACCAGATTATTGTGCTCCGGGATGGGCAGATCATTGAAGTGGGTAATCATGAAAGTCTTGTTAAACAGGCGGGACGGTATTATGAGCTGATAAGTACCCAATCCGAAATTTTGAGAGCAAATTAAACAGGCAGGATGACGAACATTACAGAATTTAAAGACACGGTGAAGCGATCTGAAAGAAGCGAAGAAGTACAGCATATCCTGGAACGCATGCCTACAAAATTCGGGTTGGTAGTGAGTATCTTGACTATCAGCTTATTTGYCATGCTGATTATATTTGGCTTTACAGTCAAATATCCCGATATAGTTACCGGAAATATTACCATAAACGCCGAGCATCCGCCCATTAAAATGATCGCTTTCAATGCGGGTAAGATCCGCCTGCTAAAAAAATCGCAGCAAACAGTAAACGCAGGTGAATTATTAGGATATATTGATAATCCAGCAAATTATAACGATGTGGGTTCTCTGAAAACGGCATTGAAATCGTTTAGAATCCTTCAGCCATCTGAAAGTCTTTTACATACGGATTGGGTTCTTGGAGAACTCACTCCAAAATATTTCCAGTTGATCAGTGCCATTCAAAATTACCGGACATTTTATTCCGCAAACATCTTCGCAAAACAAGCCGAGGATCTGGAAATATCTATTGTCCAGGGGCGACAAAGCCTCCAGCAATTAGAACAGCAGTTTGAATTGATAAAGGGCAATGTCGCCCTGATGTTTAAATCGTATCAGCGGGATTCCATACTTTTTAAAGGAAAGGTGGAGTCTGAATCTGAATTCGAGAAATCAAGGATGAGTTTTTATAATGTAAAAAAGAGCTACCACGAGGAACTCAATGCTATTTATTCCCAGAAACAGCAACTGGCCGACAATGCCAATAAGATACAGCAGATAGGAATTCAAAAAAATGATAAAGAACAACAGGTAAGAACGGCACTGGCTTCCGCATACAATGACTTGCTGGAAGAAATAGCCGCCTGGCAACAGAAATTTGAATTTATCAGTCCCGCTAATGGTAACGTACAATTTCTTGACTTCTGGCGTGAAAATCAATTTGTATCGCAGGGCCAGGAAATCTTTAGCGTTATATCGAGGGATAATAAGCCTTCCGGGGAACTGATCTTACCTTCAAGTGGAGCAGGAAAGGTAAAGGTTGGTCAGGAAGTAATTGTTAAACTGGAGAACTACCCCTATCAGCAGTATGGTACTATTAAAGGAAAGGTTGAAAGCATATCCTTAACCACCAATCAGTCCAGAGATAAGAATAACGCTTTTGTGAACAATTACTTAATCACAGTGAGCTTACCAAATTCTCTAAAAACAAATTTTGGGTCGGCATTGGATTTCAAATCAGAATTACGAGGCAGCGCGGATATAATTACCGCAGATAGAAGATTTGTAGGAAGACTATTTGATAACTTGAAGAATTCGTACCAAAGGTAATGTAATAATAAAGGCTATGCCAAAAGTTAATTATTCTAATGTCTTAATGATGCTTGCCGTACCAGCAAGCCAATCTTCTATTGCAATTGCAGAAAAAGCCTTGTTGAATTTTTTGATACAAAGAACATGGATTTGTATTAGGTATTGATGGCATGCCGACCGAATTCTTGAGCAAAATCCGTAGTGACGAGAGAAAGTCCTGGAACGTGATGGTGGGTAAATAAATTCCTGATGTATTGTAAATCCGACTATTAGAATACTTCCTTACAATCTGCGATGAGCCCCGTCATGGCCCTGTTAATTCCGATACCATTGGACAGAATTATTCAAACAGTTCCTGACTTGCCGTGTAATAAGTTTTCYGTGAATTGATTTCAGCTTTCAGAATAGCCTCGCCGACCGGCGTTAGCTGATGCTTAGGCAAATGCACCTGCAGGAAATCGCGTTCCTTCTCTGTAATGGTATCAGGGAATAGGCTTGAAATATGGCTTTCGGCGTCTGCCAATACCGTGTTGATCGCATTGATAATGACATCAACTTTGTCTTCAGGAATCTTATTCGCTTTGGAAAACGGGGAGATCTTTGCTGCATAAAGGATTTCATCGACATAGGCATTCCCGATGCCCCGAAGCACCTTTCCTTCCGTCAAAACTGTTTTGATAGGATGAGCATTGCCCCTTAACGCTGTGGCCAGGTAACCGTCCGGAATACTCAAAGCGTCAGGTACCTTTGTAGGCTTTGGGTCGAGCGTTAATATGACCGCTTTCTGCCAGTCTGTAATGGCCAAGCCCGTCCCGTCTGAAAACAGTAGCTCAGCGATGGTAAACCTGTTTTCGTTGTCGCCATCGTACCAATACATCGTTCCATGCAACATTAAATGAACGCCCAGTACATGCCCGTTTTCAAACGCGAAATGTAACTCTTTACCTTCCCTGGTGATAGCTGCGAGCTTTTGACCTTCGAAGGCATCTTTCAGATCAGATTCCGGCACTTTTAGTTTCCTGGGTACTAGAATATTGATCTCACTAAGCGTTTTGCCTGTAAGCCGCTTACGAAGGTTTTTACTGAATATGTTTAAATCTGGAATTTCTGGCATATATAATAGATATAAATGATTGGTTACTGCTTTTTTTAATTATAGTGGCTTTCGATTCGTTGCCCAATTTCGTCGATGATGCTTTGTGGCAATATTACCCCTGACGCCTGAATCCAATTGAATTGGTCTGTGTGTTCGACAGATGCCATCCACAATCCATTAAAAAATATTTCATAACTCCGCTCAGCCATGCTCGCCTCACAATAGATCATTTCATCACCGTAAACTATTCCGAATCCAATAACAGGGTTTGCCATTGCCGCTAAAATAAAAAATTGCATCTATAATTGCTAATCGTTGAACTATGATGCATCATGCACGATTTAATTATAAACAACTCCATGTACAACTTGTGTTCTTTACTGTTTACTTTGCAATATGGAATTTGGCAGAGTTGACGCATTAGAACTATCGGAAATTGACTTCAGGCTACCGGTTGATTCTGAATTAACCAATAAAACACTTTTAGAATCGAACAGTAGTCATGGTCTAAATATTTACGTCGGATGTCCGAGATGGGGAAATAAGGGATGGATCGGACGTGTGTATCCGCCCAAAACAAATGAAAAACAGTTCCTGAATGAATACAGTAAGCAATTTAATTCGATTGAACTGAACGCAACATTTTACAGCATTCCCAAACCGGAAGATGTAAAAAGATGGAAAGATCAAGTCGGTGACAGGCCCGACTTTAAGTTTTGCCCGCGATTTCCTCAGGCTATCACCCATATCAGGCGGCTAAACAATGCAGAGGCACAGACAGCGCAATTCTACGAATCAATTCATGGGTTTGGTGACAAGGTTGGGGCGTTAATGTTACAACTGGGAGATAACTTCAGTCCTAAAAGCTTCGACAACTTGAAACCTTACCTGGAAGCTTTGCCAACGGACATTCCGGTGTTCCTCGAGGTTCGCCATAAGGATTGGTTCAAGGATCAGCAAGCCAGACAAAAACTGTTTAATACCATGCATGACTTAAAGATCGGTGCTGTGATAACTGACACTGCGGGCCGGCGGGATTGTGCCCATATGGAGTTAACAACACCGCACACCATGATCCGCTTTGTGGGAAGCGATCTGCACCCGACTGATTACACACGTGCAGACGCATGGATGAAAAGGATAAAAAGCTGGAAAGAGAAGGGCTTACAGACCCTTTGGTTTTTTGTGCACCAGCTAGATGAGAACAATAGCCCTGAAATGTGCGACTACATCATAAAACAATTGAACAGCGAATTAGGCATGAATCTCCAGCCTCCAAGGCTTCTAAAATAGACGGGTCGCTTCATTTGTTCCCACCAGAGTTAAGTTTCTTCAACACCCGCTGACAGGGTAAACAATAACCAAATCCGTCGGTTATATTGCTATGGAGAATTACGCAATCACAATCAGCACGGACAAGGATGTGTACCATTTCGAAGTGGGCGAATATGCCCACCATGATGATGCGAAATGCAAATTCCGGGTTTTTGAGAACGGAGTGTATGTTGCCAGCTTTGAACCTGATGCGCACGATTTTTTGCACATATGTCAAAATCCAGGCGCGATAGACGAGGAAGTCCTCCACTTGCTCGCGGACAAAATTGAGGCGCACCACCCGCATGGCGTTAATGATAACATTAGAAAATTAAAGCAATGAGAAGTATCTGGACAGGTTCGATAGGATTTGGCTTGGTCAGCATACCTATTAAATTATTTTCGGCGGTACAGGAAACGCGCCTTGACCTGGATATGCTGGACAGCCGTGACCACGCGCATATTAAATTTCAGCGGGTCAATGAAAATACAAAAAAGGAAGTCCCCTATGATAAGATCGTCAAAGGTTATAAATATGATGAGGATTATGTGATCATTGAAGATGCTGATTTTGAAGCGGCCGCACCGGAAAAAAGCAAGGTGATCGAGATCGAAAGTTTTGTGAACCTTGCCTCAGTGAACCCTATGTATTACGAGAATTCCTATTACACGGAACCGGCGACCAAGAAGAATAAAGCTTACGCCCTTTTACTGGAAGCACTGAAAAAATCAGGTAAGGCCGGGCTGGCGCGATTCGTATTGAGGAGTACCGAGAGCCTGTGCATTGTACATCCGGTAGATAAAGACATCGTCGTAACCCGGATCCGTTTCGCGCAGCAGATCCGTGACCAGGGAGAACTAAGGCTGGATGATGATATTAAAGTGAGCGATAAGGAACTCAAAATGGGTTTAGCGCTGATTGATCAGTACGCCGAGCCGCTTGACCTTTCCAAATACAAAGATGAGTACCATACTGAATTGATGAATATTATTGAACAGAAAGCTAAAGGTAAGCGTCCAACCATTAAAAAACTAAAACCGAAAGGTGCTAAAAGCGATGATCTGTATGATCAGCTCATGAGTAGTCTGAACGTCAAAAAAGGCGCTTAAAACATTTAAAAATACACTTATGAAAAATCCATTTAAGAAAGAAGACCATACCGGCCTGATCGTCGGGATTGCAGTTGGTGTAACAGCAGGCATCGGCCTGGGCTGGTTGTACCTGACGGACGAAGGCGCACGTTACCGGGGACAACTTACCCGTAAAGTAAAAGAGGGGCTTAGTGATACCGCGGCCGAAGTGATCGATAAAAAAACCATCATTCCCAAAAAAGCGGCGAAAGTAGCGACGGACGCGGTGATCAAAGATTAACGTTATGGAAAATGGTAAAGCATTGATTGGCGTAGCAGCATCGGCGGGAGTTGCCGGCATCGCCTATGCCCTTTGGCCGAAGAAGAAAATTCCCGGTAGTGCGATTGTCGACCCGTTTGACAAGGAGCGATATTTGGGCAAATGGAATGAAGTGGCGCGACTGCCCTACAAGTTCGAGAAAGGCCTCCGTGACTATATGACTACCTGACGTCATTTAAAGATTCTGTAAAAGGTGACCTGACATGGCAGACTGATGAAGACTTTTTTGAAATATGTAAGGGCACGAAAACCTTGATTACCATCAAAATAGTAGAAATTTAGAATCAGGTATCTGGTAAACATCAAAGTCGCTATAAAATGGTGTGGGCATCCTTTCTGGCTTTCCGCTTTAATCTTTTCTTATTAGCTGTAATTCAATTTAATATCATCCCTTTGGAAAAGAACTTTATTAATCCCGCAGGATTACCAAAATGGCCCTGCTCATTCTCCCAGATTGTAACCGTAAGCAATTGCGGAATGACGACAATCTATCTATCCGGTCAGGTTTCTATTGACCAGGATAATGAACTGATTGGAAGAGGGGACCTTGCCAAACAGGCAGACCGGGCCTTTGCAAACCTTCAATTGGCGCTGCAATCAATGGGGGCGTCGACCGCGGATGTCGTAAAAATCACCATCTATGTAAAAGACTACAAACTGGAAGACGCTGACACGGTCGGCAATGCTTTCAGAAGTATATTTCCGTATAAAAACCTTCCTGCCAGCACTTGGCTCGGTGTACAGTCGCTTGCCCTGGAAGGCATGCTAATTGAAATTGAGGCCATTGCTGTCGTTGCACAAAAGCGATGACGAGAGCAATGGCGCCAAATAAAGCGAAAACCTGCTTTGGATTTTTCTCAGGTTTTATCTGACGAACTGTGGGGAGATACGATCTGATTGATAAGGGTGAGCTGCGCGGCAGTTATTTTCAAGGAGCATCTAATAAAGGCAGCAGCGGGCTGGTATATTACCTGGAAAAGAAAAACAAGCTCGATCATAAACAGTGGCCCGAGTATTGGTTTAACGGTCAGCAGATCAGGATCGAGCCCTATGAAGTCATGCGCAAGATTGAATGCAATTTTGCCAAGCTGGGAAAGACGATGTTAAATTCTACCTGGTCAATATAGGCCCGAACCAAAAAGAGATAGCTTTTCTAAAAGAGCAATGCGGCGGGAATGGTGCCATATAGCAGATCGAAGTAATTTCTACATAATAAATTGTCAGTTTTCGGTGTGATTACGTTATCCGGCCGGTTATCTTGGTCGCTTATCTGTTAAAAAGGGCTCGTTCGGTGATATGCGTATTGGTAAGCTCACTATTGAGGACCTGGATATTATAAACGGTAAAATCAATGTGGACAGGTGCACTGATGGAAAAGAAATCTAAATAAAGGGACCGAAAAAACGTTGATGATGAGGTCTGCCTAAGCCATCATTCAAACCCGGGGAAATATTATGCGATTATTCCAATTCCATTATTTTTAATAGTTCTACTGCATATGAAAATAAACACCGGAACTGTTTTACTTGGTACTGAGTTTCTCAAACCGCTGGAAGCCCATTGTGGAGGCTAGCTTTAGCACGCTTTAATTATATGCATGTATTACCTGTTGCTGATTTTTAAGATACCATTACTATCGCAGGAGTAATATTCGTAAAATTGCTTAGTAAAATCACCTAAACTGGTGATTGACAGATACGCAGAAACTAAGAAGATTTGCAGTTTGTAACTCCTATATTTATAAATGAAATCCCCGGTGATATATATATGTTTGTCAGCAATGCTCCTTATGCTTCCATTTGCTGCGCGGGCACAAAACAAATATATCGATTCATTAAAAAAGATCTTACCGGTACAAAACGCAGATTCCAATAAAGTAAAAACACTGATCAATCTAAGTGACTCCTATAAATTTTTTGCACCTGACTCGGCTTTAGTGTATGGAAAGTGGGCACTATCCATCTCTGAAAAACTAAATTTTGATTCGGGTATATTTTGGTCAATAGTTGCTATCAATAAGGCATTATATCTTTTAGGTAATTATGCACTGGAGTTGGACTATGCTTTTAAGGCATATCCGATAGGTATAAAGTTGAATGACCCGCAAGCCTTCGGATGGGCAAACGGGATGATGGGCGACTGTTACGCTAACCTGGGCGAATACAGAACGGCGCTAAGCTATTATCGGAAAATATTAAGAGCGGCAGAAAACCCAAGACGTCCGGATGACCTGCCTTTCCTATATAGCGCTTTGGTCCCCGTTTTTATAAATCTACACCAGAATGACTCTGCCCTGATATATGCAAAAAAAGGGTATAAACTATTAAAGCAAAATCCATCGCTTAATAAGGGCGATTATGATAGCAAATATGCAAATAGCTTTTTATTCAGGTATTTAGGCGAGGCGTATGCCGGAAAGGCCGATTATGATTCGGCATTATTTTATTATAAATTAAGCTTGCCATTCTATGAAAATATTGGGTTGGCATCACTTAAGATCGATGTATACATTGACATGGCGACGGCTTACAAGGAAAAACACAGGCTGGATTCTGCCACCCTGTATGCGAAGAAAGCTTTAACAGAGAAAATGATAAAAACCTACCCTGTCGGCTTATTAAAAGCAGCAAACACATTAACTGCTATTTATGAAATGCAAAACAAATCAGACAGCACGTTGAAATACCTTCGGATTGCATTCAGTGCAAAAGACAGTTTATTCAACCGGGGAAAAACAGTTGCGGTCCAAAATATTTTTTTTAAAGAGGAGGAAAAAAAGAAGGCCATACGGGAAGCTGAAGCCGCCATAAAAAGCCGGTACAGAGCATATGTTCTGTTAGCTTTACTGCTCATTTCCTTTATTATTGCCGGCAATATTATAAGAAACAGGCGGGTTAAACAATTGCAAAATATGCGTAACAGCATTGCAGACGATCTGCACGATGATATAGGCTCTACCCTAAGCAGTATTGGTATTATGAGTGAACTGGCGAAAGCTAAATCACCGGAAGCATCATCGCTGCTTGCAGCTATAGGGGAAAGCACAATAGCCATGCAGGAAAACATGAGTGATATTGTGTGGGCAGTTAATCCCAAAAACGACCGGTTTGAAAATGTATTGCAGCGGATGAACCTGTTTGCTTCCGAACTGCTGGATGCAAAAAATATTGAGCTGGATTTCACCAGCGATCCCTCACTTTCCGCCTTAAAGATCACTATGGAACAACGCAAAAACTTTTACCTGTTTTTTAAAGAAAGCATCAACAATGCAGCAAAACATGCTGATGCCAAAAAAGTGTCCGTAAGTATTATTAAAAGCGACAAAACGATTGAAATGAACATCAGGGATGACGGCAAAGGGTTTGATACAGCGAAACCGTCCAATGGTAATGGTATGAATACTTTAAAAAAGCGTGCCGCCGAGCTATTTGCTGATTTTAGGATACAATCATTATTGCAGGAGGGTACGTCTATAAAGCTGCTGTTTAAAATCACCTGAACGGGTGATTGACCCATATTGGAAGAATATGCTCTTTTACCTAAATATACACCATGGAAATAAAGGTTACTGTATTTGAAGACAATAAGCTGCTGCGCGAAAGCCTGCAGCAACTGATCGACAATGCGGAGGGCATGTCTTGTACAGGTGCGTTCCCTGATGCCAATAAGCTGCTGCATAATATGCACATGACCAATCCCGATGTGGTGATGATGGATATTAATATGCCCGGGATTTCTGGAATAGAGGCAGTGCAAATGATCAAAGCAAAATACCCGCAGGTACGTATCCTGATGCAAACTGTGTTTGACGATAATGACAAGATATTTGCTGCTATTTGTGCTGGTGCTTCGGGATATATGCTAAAAAAAACACCCCCGCTCAAAATGATCGAAGCTATCCGCGAAACTTATCTTGACGGAGCCCCTATGACAGCATCAGTCGCGGTAAAGGTTTTACAGATGTTCCGTCAGCAAACGGCCGAAAAAACGGAGTTTATTGATTTGTCCGAACGCGAAAAGGAGATCCTTGCGCTATTGGTTAAGGGTAAATCCTATAAAGCTATCGCGACAGCCTGTTTCATATCTATTGATACTGTAAGCACCCATGTACGGCATATCTACGAAAAACTGCACGTGCACTCCAAAAGCGAAGCCGTTGCAAAAGCCATTAATCAAAAACTGGTATAATCTCTCTTCTTAAAATTCTATTAAAATCACCAGTTTGGGTGATTGACCACCGTGTTAAGAGCAGATAACTTTAGATAATTAATCAGCTAAAGTTATGATACAACAAATTTCCTTATTCAACGGATATCATAAAGTGGTGATCATCCTTATAGCCCTGGTGACCACTTTGATCCTGGCGTATTGCTACGCGGAATTTATTTTGGCATTGATCAACGCTACGGCGATTAAAACATCGCCCGATGGATTAGTACCTGCTGAGTAATAAGGTAGGCAATACATAAACATTAACATATCCCGTAAACCTTACACCATGATTAATAAAGTTTTAAACCCTAACACCCCGGCTGATTCAGTTACCCATGATGGGGTGTGGAAAAAGCGGTTGCGCTTATGCTACACCCGTTATTTTTTTGTAGTAATGGCCAGTCTTTTCCCGATAATGGCGGTAATTGGTTTTACACCAGATTACCAGATGATAAAGTCCCAAGGGCTTGAAGTTCATTGGTTTCTTCATGTTCATGGTGCCATAATGGTATCGTGGCTGCTGGTTTTTCTTGTACAAGCGGTACTTGCGGCAAAAGGCAACCTCAAATTTCACCGCAGGCTCGGCCTTATTTCCGTGGTGCTTGGTGTATTCGTTTTCCTTAGCATCGGTATTGCCATCGTTCATGCAAAAATAGCCTATTCGCCCCCGGTAGGCGACGCTGACGCCTGGGGCATTTTGTCACAACAATTGTATGGCTTCCTGTTATTTGGCCTACTGTTCATATGGGGTGTCCTGGCCAGAAAAAATGCCGGCGCACATAAACGGTTGCTTTTACTGGCAACGGTGGTTCTGATACAAGCTGCTGTAGACCGGATACGTTTTTTGCCGGGAATAAACGAGGCATTATATATTCGTTTTATTTACCTGGATGTATTGTTAATTCCGCTGTTTATTTATGATCTTCTTACCGTAAGGCACATTCACAAAATAACAGTAATCGGTACAGTATGCATCATCTTTTTACAGTTTACGGTAACAAGGGCCTGGGGCTCGCCCGTTTGGAATAAGTTAGCCTATAGCCTGTTCGCACCCTTCATGGAGCAGCACGTAGAAATAAAGCTTACCGATGCGCAGATTAACCCCGTGCTGGGCTATTACGGCGACAAAAAATGGAAGATCTCAATTACCCGTACCGGCGGAAAGGTCTATCTCCAATTGCCAAACGTACCAAAATTTGAAATGGCAGCGATCTCTGAAACGGAATGGTTCCTAAAGGCAACTACATGGAGGATCTCTTTTATAAAATCCCCGGATGGCAGTATAACGAAGATGGTCAACAAACAGCCTAACATAACCTGGGAGATGCCGAGATTTAAACAGCAATAGGACTGATGAAAAATCACGTGAACAGATCATCGCCATTCCCACATTGATCCGGAAACTACCAGCACCAATGCGTGTATTGGTAGGCGACTTATCTGATAAAGACACGGTTCTGGTGGGGTTAAATATTAAACCGGCCTAAGCGCTGTTTTCGTATTTTCTCTTTCTATTTATTTACCGGTATGCGGGAAAAGCTCGATCACACGGCGGATGCAAAGGAATCTTATATAAGCCGTTTGAACCGGATCTCTACTTTCAAAGAAAAGTGCTTCCTCGATAATGCTAACCTTGTAGCTTGACGGTAAGTTTCGGTTTTATTTTATTGATGCCCACCTATTTGTTGGCCTATAATCCAGCCCGGATCTGTAAGTAACGTAAATCTATAAATAAGATGCTGTGTAAATGAGTTACTTCAGGAATTGAACATTTTTAAACAATCTGTAAATTATTAAATTTTTATTGCCTTATCTATTGGTTTATATTCTACCTCGGCCTGTGAAATCACAAAGAATAGACATAGCGAAAAAGTCGCTTACCTTTCTTTTTCACGCGGTATCCTCATGAAAATCTCAATGATATTACATCGTTGAATTATCGGCCTTCTTATCCAATTTTTCAACCAGTTCTAAAATGCGGTCAAGTTTATGAATCTCAATCGAATTTAGTTTCTTTAGCAACTCTTCAATTTCTTCTTTGGCTTCGCAATTTGTTCGATAATCGGCTTCCGCCTGAGTACGATCCCGCTCCGTCTGGCGATTTTGGGCCATCATAATAACAGGCGCGGCATAGGCAGCCTGTGTAGAAAAAAGAAGATTGAGTAATATATAAGGATAGGGATCCCAATGAGAAATATAGGCCACAGCATTCAGTATCATCCATAGGGTTACTATAATCGTTTGGATAATGATAAAACGCCATGAGCCCATGCCTGATGCAACCGAATCTGCGAGGCGTTGCCCAAAGTCTAAAGATTCCTGATGTAATTGATGCCAGGTTTTACCCGGCTTAAGAGGATTTAAACTGAATTTCATAACTTTAAAATATAAGCAATATAGATATTTTGTGATTGTACAGTCAATGAATTGATGGCACATAGCGGTGCATTTTCATGAGTTCTTCATGTTCGGTAAAAAGATATCACCCATTCTACATGATCCCATAATCGAGTTAAGCATATTAATCGGAACCGCGTGTTTGCAGACATGCGTACCGGTCACAATATTCCACCAGCAGGTTATATTCCCAAGGGTTACTGGTAACTCGCCTAACTATCACAACCATCTTGCAACGGACATGAACGAGCCGTTTGACAGTATGGGTAATTCAAAAGGTGCGCGTTATCTGTTGGCCAATCCGATTCCAGCTGCTATTTGCGGAACGCCGAGGAGTTTAGCCCTTTATATTTTTTAAAAAGTCTGTCGAAGTGGCTTCGTCAGTGAATCCCACCTCGTTTACGATTTCATTGATCCGCCTATCACTGTGCTGAAGCCTGGTTTCAATCCACTTCAACTTATAATTGATGATATATTGCTGAAGACTTTCTCCAGTATGCTTATTAAATATCGTCCAAGCCCTCAGAAATGTTAAAATGACCACTGATATTTTCAATGCGCAGGTTAGTGGACTTAATAATATTTTCTGCACATAACTAAGAATATCTATTACGGGAGTATAAGAAGTTATTTAACCTTTTGTTGTACGATTGGGAAAGAAATGAGAAAGATCTGCTTATACTAAATATTGATAAGCAACGGCTATCTGTAACAGTAAACAAAGATGATCTTAATAATGCCGGTTATGGAACTAAAGCGCAGCCGGTACCTGTTTTCAAATTTGATGTGATCTCGCCTAAAAATGATTATCCATTTTTACATACAACACAGGAGCAATATACTTATAACGTTTCTCAATATTTAAAATACGTTATGCCAAAGGATGAATTTAACAATCGGTTTGGCAAGTGATTACTATGCTTGAATGCGATGTAATTCCACAGCTTTCAACGACTAAATTTCTACCTATGAATGTAAAAAAAGCCATAAGGCAGCGGGTATTATCAGATACCCGCAATTGAGTGGCTCATTTCTGGTGCTTCCAAAACCGTCCTTTTCCTTCCGAAATCCACTCTAAAGCTTCATCGATTCTTTTTTGGCGGGTTTCATCAGTCTTTGCGTCGGTAATCCAGATGATATATTCTTTACGGAAAGAATTAGACTTGCTTTCAAACACTTCTTTTGCCTTAGGGTTACCCGCTAAGGCAGCCTGAAAATAGTCAGGTGTTTCCAGTATTTTAAGTTTTTCGGTTGCCGGTTTTTCCCGCTTTATTTTTACGCCTTGCTCATTCAACTGTACCGCTTCTTTGAGCACGGCTATAAATTCTTCGTCGGGAGGCAGGTCGCTTAGCTTAGTAATTTTTCCTAAAAACCGCTTGATCGGTTTAGTATCCTTATTCGCTTTTAAACGTGGGTCGCTCATGATTTGGCCCTTCATAAAAGTGAAAGAGCAATGGGCTTTATATGATGCCATTACACACATATGATCGCCTTTGTAATCAAAATGAGGAATTCCCCATTTAATTGTCTCGTGCACTTCCGGGCAATATTGTTGTACAAGCTTGCGCCAATGTGCCAAAATAGGCTGTGCAAATGTTTCCGCTTTTGCGATATATTGGTCTACTGCTGAATTGTTGTTCATAAGGTTTGAGTTGAAAATTACGATTGCGGAAAATGGCTCATGTCCACGTAGGCCAATTCCCACTTATGGCCGTCAAGGTCGGCAAAACTGTGCTGGTACATAAATCCGTGCTCTTTGGCTTCTGCATAAATCCGTCCGCCTAATGATTCGGCTTTATTGATAAACTGTTTCACTTCATCAGCAGAGTCGGCATCCAGTGCAATCAGCACTTCTGTTTGTTGCTGTGCGTTGCAGATTTCCGTATCAATGAAAGACTTGAAATAAGTATCGGTGAGCAGCATGACGAAAATACTTTCGCTTACTACCATGCAGCCGGCCTTCTCGTCGGTAAATTGCGGGTTGAATGAAAATCCTAAATTTTGGAAAAACTCCATAGACCTCGCCAGGTCTTTTACTGGCAAATTGATAAATACTTTACTAGACATATGTTTGAACTTAATCTACAAAGTAACCTTGTATGATCAAAAATACGCTGTTCAAAAACTTGGTTTATAAGATCAATTTCCTAAATCCCGCTGCCTGCGGAATTCAGACGGCGACAAACCTGTTTGCTTTTTAAAAAACCGGCCAAAGTTCGTCGGGTCTGAAAAGTTGAGCTGGAAGGCAATCTGAGCTATCTCTAATTTCGTATATAAGATAAGCGATTTAGCCTCCGCAGCTAGTCGGCCCGTAATAAAACTAAGTGCGTTCTTGCCTGATACCTGCTTGACAACTTGCGAAAGGTGGTTTGCTGTGATTGAAAGCATATCTGCATATTCCTGTACCGTCCGCTTGTCAATATAATGGTTATCGATCAGTTGCACAAACTTGCGCAGCAACTCCTGCTGCATGGTTACAGGCCGCTTTGCGTTGTCATGCTCCATAGCAAACTGTTCCAGGTTGCAAAAAAGGCCCAGCAACTTTAACCTTGCTTCCAAATGCTGATCTTTGTCTGATTGTTCATAAGCTGTGAAAACAGTTTCAAAGTGCGATGCCAGTTGATCAAACGTTGCGTGGTCAAACTTAAACAAGTTGGTATGCAGCAAATCAAACAGCGGAAATTGCTGGTGAAAGTCTGGTTTAAAAAAAGAGAAAGCTTCGGGTTTAAAGTAGATGATGTACCCTTCCAGCGCATTGTTATGTGCAAAACTGTAAATGAGATTGGGGGAATGAAAAACAAGATAAGAATCGGGGTTGTGAACCGTTTGATCGCCATAGTTCACCTGAATCTTGCCGGAATTAAAAAACAGGGCAAAAAAATAAAATGATCGCTTGAATGGAGGCCGGTAAATTGAAACCTGACCGGGAACCGGCTTTAGCCGCAAGCAATAAAAATTCGGATTGGCAGTTTCAGCAGGCCAGGGAATAGATGCCAGGAAGTCGTTGATCTCGGTATAATAAGGCAGCGTTGTTTTTGTTTTTCCCATGAGAAGATAGCATACGATTATGCTAAAATAAAAAAGTTCATTGACCGGTGGCATGTAAGTAACGGTTCTCGTGCAAAGGTTGTGCCTACATCCGCCGAGGGTTTAAAAACAACTTGAGATACGATAACAGCCATTGAGGAGTTGATGAGCATTTTTTACTACTTTGAAAAATGATACGCCTGCTTTCAAAAAGTTACTTCAACAACTGATTAATAAAAATATGACACTTTATCAATTATAATACACATATCGAGTCATCCGTAGTATACAGAAAGAACTTAGAGGGTAACTTAACCCAGGTACTTTTTATGTAAGTGGCGAAGGTGGGTATACAGATATTTGCCTTTTTAAACGTCGCTGAAATTTGATTTGTCTTAATAATTGGTCCTGCAGCAATGACCATTGCCGTTGGACCAATTATCGAAAATATTAACAGATGCTATTTTTCTTTTTTGACAGTATAAGAACTTGCACCTACACCGGCAAGCTTGCCGCCTTTTGTGACCAGATAAACATCCCGGATAGGTTTGCCTTCAAAAAAGCATTCCAGGATCTCGCGGGTTCCCGCAGAATATCGTGCCTGGCCTGGCAACGATGAACCTGAGATATGCGGCGTCATCGCGTTGTAGGGCATTGACCTCCATCGATGATCGGCAGGAGGGGGCTGCGGATACCAAACGTCACCTGCGTAACCGGCAAGCTGTCCGCTTTCCAGTGCGCGAACAATCGCATCCCTGTCGCAGATTTTTGCCCTTGCTGTATTTACAATATAAGATCCTTTTTTCATTTTGCCGATCAGTTCGTCATTGAAAAGCCCTTCAGTCTCCGGATGTAAAGGTGCGTGAATGCTTAACACGTCACAGGCAATGGCGAGCGATTCTGCATCAGGATGATAAGTAAGTCCTAATTCCTTTTCGACTTCTTCAGCTAAACGGTGACGCTGGCTATAGTGAAGTTTAACGTCAAATGGTTTTAATCTTCTCAACACGCCAAGTCCGATTCTTCCCGCAGCCAGGATACCTACATTCATGCCCTCGACATCATAAGATCTTTCTACGCAGTCAGCAATATTCCAGCCGCCGTTTTTTGCGATTTCATGAGACGGGATGAAATTTCTCACCAATGAAAGAATACTCATTACAGTATGCTCCATAACACTGGTGCAATTGGAGAAAGTAACCTCGGCAACGGTAATGTCGTGCTCATTAGCTGCTTCCAGGTCCACGTGATCTGAGCCGATGCCGGCAGTAATAGCCAGTTTTAATTTTTTAGCTTTAGCGATCCGCTCTTTAGTAAGGTAAGCTGGCCAAAACGGTTGCGAAATGACTACGTCTGCATCCGGGAGTTCCTTTTCAAATTCGGAATCAGAGCCTTCCTTGTCACTTGTTACCACGAAAGTATGGCCAAGGCCTTCCAAAAATTTACGTAAGCCCAGTTCCCCGGATTTACTGCCAAGAAGTTCTCCCGGTATGAAATCTATTGCATGGGGTGTTGGCAGCGTCTGGCCATCGGGATATGATTGAATAACCGGGATATCAGCACGGGCATAGGTCTTTGGATAACCGTTTATTGGGTCGGGATAAAGCACACATAGAATTTTCATTTTTGCTGGTTTTAAATTGTTGTAATTTTTAATAGGTTTGAAAAAAATGGACTTATAAAGCTGTCAGTTGACAATCGTAATTACCCGTTATAGAAAACTTCATGCCAATGGGTTAATTAATTGCTAATCAATTTGTTGGATACTAAAAACCAATTTTAAAAATATCGACATATCGTTATTTGCAGATTTGTAACGATAATATATTGGGGTTTAACGATGGATGCGTTGAATCTGAAAGGAGGTATTACAAAAAAGCAAAATCTGTTCGTTATAATTTTTGTAAATTGTACTGTGAAATCCGATAGATCATGAAAAAATATCCCCGACCTTTTACGTTTAATTCCCTCGCTAAACTAAATCATGAATTAGGATTGCCGGAACCGCTCCATCGGTTAATTACAATTTCTGATTTTCGGGAATGTACGAAAGACGCGAGCTATTTGGGAGAAGCAGGGGTTTTGCTTAACTTTTATCAGATATCCTTTAAAGAAGTTTTTACTGGAAAAGTAGGCTATGGACAACAATCTTATGATTACGACCATGGCGGCCTGTCTTTTTTATCTCCTAATCAACTTCAATCCCGCGAAACCTGTGACGAAGAGTGCGAGGGAACTTCGCTGCTTATTCATCCGGATTTTCTTAAGGGTTATTCTTTGGCGAGATCGATAAAAAGTCATGGCTACTTCTCTTACGCTGCAAAAGAGGCGCTGCATATATCCGAAGATGAAAAAGTGATTGTAAGGGAGATTTACCGGAATATCAAAGCCGAACTGGAGCAGCGACTTGACTCGTTCAGCGAGCAAATTATCATCAGTCAGATTGAATCGCTGTTGAATTATTGCGACAGGTTTTATCAAAGACAGTTTATAGCCAGAAAAGTAGTAAATAACGATCTCCTGTCTAAAATGGAGTTTTTACTGGACGAATACTTTAGCCGGTCATCGGCTAAAAACGGCTTGCCCACGGTACAATACCTTGCTGATCAACTATGTACCTCCTCTAGCTATTTGAGTGATATGCTGCGCAGCTACACTGGTTTAAACGCACAGCAGCATATTCATCAAAAGATGATCGAAAAAGCGAAGGAGTTTCTGGCAGGGACCGACTTGCCGGTTGCACAGATCGCCTATCAGTTGGGTTTCGAGCATCCACCTTCTTTCAACCGCATTTTTAAAAAGAAAACTAACTTAAGCCCTAACCAGTACAAGAATCAAGCAGATAAAGCGCAGGAACTGCAACTTACTGCCTGATAATTCAAACCTGAGCACGGGAATTAATTTACTAAAGTTATTGACCGAATCAGGCAAGTTTAATGACCTCCTGAGACAAATTAGCGCGTACTTAACCGGCGACTTTTGTATTAAACATTTAAATAAATGGAAAATATAAAAGATAAAGTTGTCATTATTACGGGTGCGAGCAGTGGTATGGGTGAGATCACCGCGCGAAAATTAATTGATCTGGGAGCCAAAGTGGTGCTTGCCGCCCGGCGGACAGATAAATTAGAAGCCCTTGTCAGTGAATTGGGCAGTAACTCATTTTTTGTTAAAACTGATGTTTCTGTACGTACAGAAGTCGATAAGCTTATTGCAGCGGCAATAAACAAGTTTGGCAAAGTCGATGTCTTGTGGAACAACGCGGGGATTATGCCGATTTCTTTTTTGGAAGAAGGCAAGGTGGAAGAATGGGATAAAATGATAGATGTAAACATCAAAGGCGTGCTATACGGTATAAATGCTGTTTTACCGCACATGCTCAAGCAAGGCTCAGGTCACATCGTTGCAACATCCTCCGTAGCGGGAAAAAAAACTTTCAAGAGCAGCGCAGTGTATAGCGGCACAAAATTCGCGGTCGCGGCCATCATGGATACGCTTAGGGATGAAACTGCAGGAAAGATTAAAACGACCACCATCTATCCGGGCGCAGTAGTAACAGAACTTGGGCATGATATTACCAGCCCTATGGTTGCTGAGATGAGCAAAAGTTTCGGCACTATGGACATGCTTGATGCATCGGCAATTGCGGACGCATTTATTTATGCGATCAGTCAGCCGGGGAACGTAGCGGTAAATGATGTGACTATCCGTCCCATCGGTGCATTTTTATAAGGAACTAAGCTAATATTGAATTAATATAAATTGTTAGCCTGGGTGCTATCCGCATTTTGGCTAACAATTTTCACTGTTGCCTGTGTCTTAATCCCGCTAACTTAGCCTGAAAAATTATCATAATGGGACAACAACAGGATAAGGGTGTGGATATTCAATTTGCTGTAGGAGCAATCTGTACCCATGCGCGCCTGGATTATATAACTGAGCATTTTGTATGCCACATCGTAAGCGGTGAAATTAGGGTGATCGAAAGTGATCGCCAAAGTATTTACCGTGCCGGCGATTCTTTTTTACTTCGCAGAAATACCCTTGCCAAAGTGGAGCATCGGCCAATCGGCCACGGAATCGAATTCAAGGTCATGTTCTTAGTGTTGAAAAAAGAGTTTTTGCAGGATTATGCTATTCGCCGAAACTTATCCAATTCCCCCCAAACAGCCAACTTAATACCGCAGGTAATGTTGCTGCGGCCGTCACCAGCGCTAACGGGTTTGTTTAATTCCCTATTGCCTTATCTGGATGCGCATAATGATCCCAGTTCACTGATCGTTACGCATAAGTTGGAAGAGTTATTGATTTGCTTACAGGAATTGGACAGCGGGTTAATATCCAGTTTAATGACTGTAGCATCAACTGAACGGCTGGATTTAGCTGAGTTTATGGAACGCAATTATATGTTTAATGTGCCGCTTACTAAGTTTGCCGAACTGAGCGGGCGAAGTTTGTCGACCTTTCAGCGTGATTTCAAGAAGATTTTTCATGCCCAGGCCGCACACTGGCTACTGAAACGTCGATTGAAAGCGGCCCATGATCTTTTAACGCACTCTGGCCGGAAGCCCAACAATGTTTACTTAGAAGCAGGATTTGAAGATTTGGCACATTTTTCAAGATCGTTCAAAAAGGAGTTTGGCTATAACCCATCACAGGTCGAAAAAAACCGAACAAATAACAGTGTTGAAACTATTTGATTGTCAAATAACGGATTAGATAGGGCAGGCTATCGATTTGGAATTTCAGGACCACCGTAAGGATTATCTAGCGCCCTCATGATTTCCATAAGCCGTTGTCTGGCTAATGTATCTTTGGGGTTCGCCTTCATTACTTCCCTATTACGTTCAATAGCCTCTTTAACATGGTACTGGGTTACAGCCCTGTTTATTCTTAATACTTCCGGCAATACTGCTGCTTCAAATTAGGCAATTGATTCTTGGTCGGTCATGTGCCGAAATTAACAAACGATCTTCAAAACTTTAATCATAGGCCAAGACCTATGTATTATCTTTCAATTTTTTCAAATTTTCCTGCTCTTCCTCAGGGAACTCAACATAATTCGAAAGATCCTTCACCATATTTCTGGCGAAGATTGCGCCTGCTGAGTTGCTGGTCAGGATATCATCATCGCCTAAATCTGCCTTTTCACCGTATATCGCTTTTTTCAACTCGACCCTTTGGTGAACCTCATTCAATTTTCCCCGCATCTTTTCTACCATCGTAAAATCGGGTTTCGCCTTTTCCATCAGGTCTGCGAAGTCTTTATAAGGCGATAAATTAACGGTAATTACTTGCTGCAACACTTCACCCCATTGTAACACTTCCTGAGCAACGTATACCTTATTGTTCTGTGATTGAAATTCCATCACCATTGCCAAGAACATTTCCGGAGTTCCGCTAAACTTGCGTTTGCCCTTAAATAGCTTACCAAAAAAATCAATTATTCCCATGGTGCCCTTAAACTGTTATCTTAATATAAATATAAGTTGCATAAATTTGTTTTTCAAATCAATACTTCCTTTCTCTTATCTTCATGGCATCCCCTTCGAGCCGGGCTTTCCCCTGTTTCTGCTCCGCCGGATGGCGCTAATATCGCATGATGCATTGGCAACGCGCCAGTTTTGCTCAAACTGGATTTCCAATCATAACCCGTCTCGACTTCTGATTTGTTAGGCATGCAAAGAGATATTTAAAGTGTTCCGGGTTTTGCCGCGCTTTGGCTAATTGTTTCCTCATTTTGGCTAATTTTTCTGTCTTTCGGATTCGGAGATTTGTTCGAATAAAACATTGCTTACCTGCTTTTTTTGTAAGGAAATTAAAACGGTTTTCGATGTATTCAGCAAAATATGATGAACAGCCAAATGGAGTTGCTCTTTAATTATTGTGACCGCTTTTTTCAAAGACTACTTATGACCAGAAAAGCCGTAAAAAACGATCTCTTGTCAAAAATGGAGACGCTGCTGAACCACTATTTTGATCAGCAATCTGCAAAAAATAGGCTACCCACCGTTCAATACCTTGCGGATCAATTTGGAGTATCACCCAGTCACCTAAGTGATTTGCTGCGGAGTCTTACCGGTTTAAATGCACAACAGCACATACACCAAAAGATGATTGAAAAGGCAAAGATATATCTCGTTTCAGGCGAATTATCGATTGCGGAAATAGCTTATCGGCTTGGATTTAGGCATCCGCCGTCTTTCACCCGAATTTTTAAAAGGAAAACAAATTTATGCCCTCACCAATTCCAAAACCAATCCCAGAAAGGCATTGGAAGCCGTAATTTATAACTAACTGCTTATTAGCAATGAACAAGAAAAGCCTTTATCAGCCATTTGACATTATCTACAAGGAGTTGGAGGCTTGCAGGCAAAATCCCTATAAACATAATTTTTTTGAACTGGTCTATATTCTAAAAGGCAGAGGCAAACTATTTATCAGCGATAACTCTTTTAACTTCTGTTCCGGCCAGTTATTTTTGATTACTCCAGCTAACCGGCATTTTTTTGATGTCAAGGATGCTGTTCAGGTGATTTTCATCCGGTTCAATAATATCAGCTATGAACAATCGCAATTTGTTCGGGACGAACAATGGTTAAAAAAAATTAATTTGATCCTGCTTAAGGCCAGTCACCGCCCTGGTTCGATACTGTTTAATTCGACAGATAAATTATTAGTTAGGGCAGCGATGGATGCGATTCTAAATGAACTGACATCCAGCCAGCTTTATCACTTGGAATTGATTGCTCAAATTGTGTTTACGCTGATAACTATTGTAGCGCGGAACATTGCGATGACATTGCCTGAAAAGGTGGGTGAACATACAGGCGACACCGTAATGAGCATTCTTCATTACATTCATGAAAATATCCACAAAAACCACGATCTGCGGCTGGATGTCATCAGCGATCATTTCAATATCTCAGAAGGCTACCTGGGTCGCTATTTTAAAAAACACACGGGAGAAAGTTTGCAGCAGTATATCATTAGTTATAAACTTAAACTCGTCGAAACCCGCCTTCAGCACAGTGACATGCGCATCAATGAAATTGTGAATGAACTCGGATTTACCGACGAAAGCCATCTGAACCGGCTATTTAAAAAATACAAAGGGCTAAACCCATCCGCCTACAGAAAACAACAGCATCAGATTATTGCACTTGCCAGCTAAATACAGACGGGCTCAATGTACTGGTAATTTTTCATCAGGAATCTTCAGGTTCTGCTGATCCGAAAGGTCAGATTAACTCTCTCCTTCATAGGAATCGTAGATTTTGCGATGCGGTGCTGCCATTTATCCTGAAAATCACCTTTCATCAGCAAATAAGATCCATCCTCCAATAAAATATTGAATTTGATCGTATGATTTTCTTTATTCCTGATATCAAAAACCCGTTCCTGGCCCAGGCTTACGGAAGCTACAAACATATTTCTTCCCGGTATTCCATCACCGTCGCTGTGCCAGCTCACGGAATCATTGCCATCACGGTAGTAATTTAGGAGCACACTGTTAAATGACATACCTGCGAGTTTTTCGACTTTGGATTTAATCGCCAACAAATCTTCGGTCCACGGTGATGGGACTTCCCTTTTTCCCTTAATCGAATAATCTGCATCGCCATCTCCGAACCATGCCGTCAATCTGGGGGTAATCACCTCTTTACCATACATCAATACAGCCTTTTGGGTCCAATCCGTTTCCTTAATTAATTTATTTAATAATATTTTACTTTCGGCGGGGCCGATAAGTCCGGGTCGGTAATCAAACAAATCTGTGGTGATATCCCGGCCACTGCCAAGCTGGTCTAAAAAGTTTAATTGTTCCATTTTTGCTAATATTTAAATTGGTTACAAATCAACTTTTGAACGGTTTGGCGTCAATCTGCATTTTATAAATATATACAGGTAAAACCACCTTTGATGATCCATTTTGAAAAGGCGCTAACCTGTTAAGCTGACCGGCAGGCATATACAGGTAACCCGATTTATCAATCCATAGCGCGTCCGACCAGGCCAATCTTGTATCCTGAATGATAATCGTTGACTGACCTGCAGGATCGATTTTTAATATACGGGAATGGTTTACGTCAGATAGATATATATTACCATCTTGATCTATCGCTGTTCCTCCGGTTGTCGGTGATTCAAACCACAATTTTACATGCGAAGAAAGTTGTTCTTTGCTTAAGCTTTTGTCCGTCAGGTAACGGCATTCAACCCTCGACATTGGCCCCGAGGCAGGCTGGAAATATAAATACTTACCGTCAGGTGAAACTTCAAGCTGGTCAGCATGAATCAGCACTTCCTTTTTATCTTTTGTCTGCATGATGTTACCTTCTGCTACCAACGGAATCGCATCAGTGGTGGATTTATCACCTTCCAAAACCCGTCGTCCCTTACCCGTTTTTAAATCCATAATGGCCAATGCCGGTTCCCCCGCATCAGTAAGAAATATGGTAGATCCAAAAATCCGCAGATCATCAATAAAGCTATTTTTCTTCATCACCCCATCGAGCGGGATAGTCCGGATTACTTTATTGGTTTTAATGTTAACCACAACTAATTTGGATGCTCCGTGAAGAGCCTGATCACCCATCTTTGGCGCACCGGTATCTACAATCCATAAATTTCCATCCGGCCCGATTCGCAGTGAATTTGTCCTGACAAAAGAATGAGCTACTTCTTTGCCCTTAGCCCAGGAATTCCAGGCTGCATTTGGATAAGCAACAACATTTCCGTCTTTTTTTATCTCTGCGATACTTATGCCATTTTCGCCCTCCAGTTTAGGGAAACAAACAAAAATTCGTCCATCATCAGAAAGGGTAACTCCATTCCAAACGGTATTCGACCTACTGACGGTTAAAAGCTTTTTTGTGGTCTGTTCATTGGTGATGGTTATTGAAAAAAGCAAAGCTGTAATTAAGAGATTTTTCATGTATAACAATTTATAGATTTAATCTACCATTCTGATAACTATCCTGCCATGCATCTGCCCGGCAAGAATCTGTTTAATCTGTTCGGGCAGCTCATTTAGGGTAATTTCGCGCGCCAATTCATCCAAATTATCCGGTAGCCATTCCTTACTCAGTTTTTCCCATACCGGTAATCTTTGTTCTAAAGGCAATTCCACCGAATCAACACCAACCAATTGTATTCCTTTCATGATGAAAGGGAAAACTGTAATGGGCAGGTCGCCGCCGTTTACCATGCCGCAAGCGGTTACCACCCCTCCATAATTCAGGCTTTTGATAATGGAAGCCAACACCTGGCCGCCAACCGTATCTATGCCCGCCGCAAATCGTGGTTTCAATAAAACCTTATTCGGCTGCTCTTCTAATTCAGATCTTGGAATAACAGCTGAAGCGCCTAAATTGGTAAGGAAATTAGTTGCAGAGTTCTTCGAACTGACTGCTAAAACGCGGTACCCGAGTTTTGCCAGTATAGCAATGGCCACAGAACCAACCCCGCCTGTAGCGCCGCTAACAACAATATCCCCTTTATCAGGCGTAATGCCATTGCGTATTAACGCCTCCACCGACAGTCCTGAGGTAAATCCTGCCGTACCATAGATCATGCTCTGTCTTAGCGTAAGGCCTTCAGGAAGTTTGACCAGCCATTTAGCCGGAACTCTAACGTACTCCGCAAATCCGCCATCAGTATCCATCCCAAAATCAAAACCTGTAACAACGACCTTATCTCCTTTTTTCCATCCTGAGGCGTTGGAAATCTCAATAACTCCCGAGGCATCAATACCTGGTATGTGCGGATAAACCTTCGTAACCGCCCTGTTGCCACTGGCGGATAAAGCATCTTTATAATTTAAGGAACTATAATGTACCTTAATCAGCACTTCACCTTCAGGTACATCATATAAGGTGTTCGTAATCGTTTCTAATTTAAATGTGCCATTTTCACCCTGAACGGCCTGTAAAGCATTAAATGATATCGGTTCCATATTTTATATCGGTTAATAAATTTTATAATAGTTCTTAAAGATCAGTACTATTTGTACGCTTTTCACAGCGCCGTTTAATTCCAACTCGCATTATAAATCTCGGGACATTTGCTATAAAAAAAGTGTATATATCAGTTTAAAAACAGTATAAATCATCTTCCGTCTGCTACATATTTTCCCAGCTCAATAACTTTTTCCGTCCCAATAAATAAAATCCCCCTCTGTCCGTAGTCAATCTGAATGGCCAGTAAGAACCGACAATCATGAGCTCTTTTTTCATTAATCAGAGTGATGAAATTCAACTTGGTTTCCGAAACCGGAAATTCCTGTTGTCCCTGTAACCACCACAAAAATCCCGGCCTTAACAACAAAAAATCGTCCGTGTATCCCTCATGATGCAGCGATATGATTTTCCTCGTCATCTGGCACTTGGTCAACCTGTAGGGTTTCATTTGTCCTTATTTGAATAATCCTGAATCAAGCAATTTGTATAAGCAATTAAAATGAGATAGAAAATATTATGCCATGCATGTATATTTCTGTGAATGAGTGGTTTGTAAAGTTATTCAGCTGGTTGTTTTAGCGAATAGCCGTTGAATAGCAAAAGTATAGCGCAAATACTCAGTATCAGGCGATGTCGGCCAGGAACCTGTGCCGTAATCCGCTTATAAATGGCGGAAGCTCAAGAGGGACAAATTCTTTCGCTAAGGAGGCCACTAATAACGAAATAGCGATAAAAATTAATTGTTTGTCTTTCGATAATTGGCTGAATAATAGTGTTTTGCATATTGGCATAAAATTTACATAAAGCTCACTAATCATCACAACAACTATTAAATTATTATCCATTATGGAATTGCCGGAATTGCCTCCTCACCCTGAGAAACCTCACAAAAAAAAGGCTTATAAGCCTGTCGAAGAGCCTGTTGCTCCATCTATAGTACAGCCGGAATCTGAAGAGCCTAAAAAGAAGTCCTGGCTTTTTAAGGATTCTAAAGAAAACCTTTCGAAAAAGGAAATCGTTTTCAGGGCAGCCTCTATTTTTTTATTGCTCCCTGTGGTAGCTATCGACTGGTATTTCGGAACCAAAATTGTATATGTATTGGTACCAACCTTATTTTACCTTGAAGTTACGGCATTTACCAGTTATTGCCCGATTAAGGCGATCTTCAGCGATGATAGTGAGCCTATTAAATACGAATAGTTCAGTTTCAGATTTTAATCTTTAAACGTCGTGGATTTATTTCTAACGTTTAAAGTGCCATACCTGATTTTTACACTTATTCGGGTAAAGACAATAATGATCAAAATAACGGCGATGATCATTCCTGCCAGCGAGAATATCGCCCGAATAGTCAATAGCTGGCTTTGAATAGTTAAGGAGTCTTGCAGCGATACAAGTGCGGCTTTTGCAGCTTGACCACCGGAGTATCCTTTGGACTCAAAGGACCGGCTTAATCGAGCCGCCCTTTCCTTGAACTCTTCATCCTGCGTGGTGTAGTGCGCAAGGAAATCATAGCGGAAATGCTGATTAAAATATAACTGTAAATTGTAGAAACCTGCATTAGCATTCAATAGCGAAACATACCTTGTACTAGCGGCTATGAACAGTGGCGTAACACCAGTGGATTCAGGCACTGAAGTAATTATAAATAGGGAAATAGGGACAAATAATATGCCCGAGGCTGCCCCCTGGAGAAAAACCGGTAGGGCCAGGTCATTAAATGACAAGTCCGGAGTAAGATAAAAATTCACCCACAAATGATAAATCAATAACATGGTAAACCCGGTTACTAAAAAACGGGAAACGGAAACAGTGGTTTTAATCAGGATTTGTGCTGTTATGATCATAAAGATAACCAGGCCCAGTATATTACAAAAGCCAAGCTCAGCAGTTTGAAACGGGCTCCAATGCAAGGCAACCGCGGTGTAATTGTAGATTAGGTTGATACTTTCCTTGATGCCGTAATAGATTCCCAGCAGTAATAAACCGGCGATAAATTTCTGATTTTTTAAAACATACAGGTGCATTAACGGCCGTTTAGTGGTTGCTTGCCGCCATAGGAAAAGGCCTGCAAACACCACAACTATAATAAAAGAAAGAACGATTCTTTGGTCGGTAAACCAATAGTACTTTGAACCATATAAAAGCGTATAGGCCAGTGCAATTCCAGAAGTGGCAAAGAAAATCAATCCCACCCAATCGATATATCCTAGCGGCAAGGGCCTCATCAGAGATTTCTTTTTAAAGCCAAGAAAAACAATCGCCAGTACCACGCATTGGAATATGATAATGTAAACGTAGATATCAATAATCACAGAAGTTAACGTCGCATTGGCAGCGATCAACCCTACAACAACCGTACTGCTCAGGACAGTTCCGAAGAAAACCGTAGGTGCAAAAACCTTTCTCACCGATGGTTCCAGGACATTAGTAATGATGACCAATACACCGACACAGATAGCATTAATCGATATTCCTTGAAGAAACCTTAATATGAAAAAGATCAATAGGTTCCTGGTATTGAGGCAGCAAATATTAAGCACGATCCCGAAAAATATATTCAGCGCAATATAATTTCGTACTTCATAATGCTTTAACAACCTGAAAACAATCGGCACGTTACAAAGAATCCCCACATAAGTCATTTGGATGGCAAAAACGATATCCTCCGATTGCGCACCAAAGTAGGATACGATATAATTTTGACTGAGCGTAAAACTTCCAAACTGCATAATTGCAGATAGCAAAATTAAAAAAAGGGTTGCCCTTACACCGAAACTCCATTTGGTTAGCCATGGCTGGAAATAATGAGGTTCGTTCATTAGCTGCTATTTTTTAATTAATACCAAAGCATTCATGCCGAGCTTTACCTGATTTAGGTCTTCTTGGTTAAAACTTATTCTCACCGGAATGCGCTGTACGATCTTTACGAAATTTCCTGTTGAATTATCAGGCGGTAACAGGGAGAATTTGGCGCCCGTTGACGCAGCTATTGCATCAATTTTTCCCTTAAAAACCTTACCTGGAATGGCATCGATTTTTATATCTACCGGCTGTCCTATATACATTCCATTGACTTGCGTTTCTTTAAAATTGGCGGTAATCCATTTCCTTCCTTCATGCACAATGGATACCAGTGGCTCACCGGTTTGCACCTGCTGGCCCTCCAGGATAGTTTTACGCCCTAAACGCCCGGAATAAGGGGCTTTGACAATCGTATAATTTATTGCTATTCTGGCTAAGGCGAGATCTGCCTGCTTTTGTTTGATGGTAGCTTGTAATAATGAAATCTGAACCTTTAGCTCACTGATCTTTGAAACATCAGCCACCAGTTTATCTTTTGCTGCTTCATAATTGCTTTTCGATACGTCAAACCGGGATTGTACGGCATCCAAATCGGATCCCGTCGCTGCTTCTTCTTTCACGAGGTTGTTAATGCGTTTAATATCCCGCTGCTGTTCGACATAACGGGCGTTCTCCCCGTCGATCTGATCACGGTCTACATTCATGTCAGCTTCAGAAGCCGCAATATGTGCCCTGAGCACCTTTAAGTCAGCTTCGGCGGTTTCTAAGCCACCAATGGCATTGATCAGTTTTTGCTGGTATTCCTGATCATCAATTATGAACAGGGTGTCGCCTGCTTTTACTTGTTGCTGTTCATTAAATTTGACTGACTTGATAAATCCGCTAACCCTGGCTGAAATCGGATTAATATATCCTTCGACCTGCGCATCATTGGTTTCTTCATACCGCTGTCCGTTTATCAAATATACAGTCAGATAAATTCCAGCGGTAACTAAAACCAGAATAGCCACAACCGATAGTAAGATGTTCTCCCAACGGGTACGCTTGTTTTTTTTTACATTCATGCTCTTTTTCGCTAAAGGTTTCCGGACAGGTACAGCAGCCGGTAATAAATTGCTCTCGCCTCAGTTTCGGCCTCAATCAACTTGTACCTTGTTTCCTGGTAAATATTATCGGCGTCCAACAGGTCGGTCAGCAACGCCAGTTGATTCAGGTATTTAGTGTTAACGATTTTATAATTTACCCTGGCTTGTTCGATAGATTGCTGATTTACTTTAATCCTGTTAAGCGACTCATTATATTTTATGATCAGGGCTTTTTGTTCCTGGGCGACATCATCGGAAATAGCCTCTTTCYTAAGCTGTAATTCCGCCGTTCGTGTCCTGGAAGCATTGAGCTTGTATTTATTCTGATAGAGGGCCGATAGATTGTACTGAATGYCAATTCCAATATACCCCAGGGAATAAGCCTGGTCTACATGCGGGAAGGGTAAGGTATTGGGATAGGCCAGGTAATAAGTCCCGAACAGGCCCAGCGACGGCAATTTGTTGCTTTTAATTTTTTGACCGCGGGCCTGCTCTAATTGTATCTCCGCTTGCGCCTTCCTGACAGCGTAAGATTCTTCCGTTCCCGTCATGCTTAAGGTGTCCAACGCTGTACCTGCTTCGTTTAAGATCTGGGTTGAATCGGCTGTAAGAATTTGGGTGCTTTCTGGCAAGTTCAAGAGGACATTTAGCTTTTGCCTATTAATAATGATGTTATTATGGGTTTCTTCCAGGCTAAGCTTTACATCGGATAAGTTGACCTCGGCCCTTAGCAAATCACTTCTCGTTATCTTTTGGTTCTGAAAAAGCGAGTTGATATTTTTTAACCTTAATTCTGCCCTTGATAATTGATCTTTCGTTAAACCCTCTTCGACTTGCAGTGCGACCAGTTCAAGGTAAAGGTCAGCGGCCTTTAAACTTAGGCTACCCTTTAAGTCCAGTGTTTCGGTTTTGGACAGCAACAGTTCCAGTTTGCGTTCCAGCACGTCCGCTTTCAGCTTTCCCCCCGAATACAGATTAAAAGTCGAGGTTGAATTGATTAGCGCAGCGTTGGAAGACGGAAAAACATTAACCGACCTGGAATGATAAATAAAGTCATTGTATAAAACCAACTTGGAATATCGCTGGTACTCCGCTGACAAACTTACTTGCGGTAGTTTGGCTTTTTGGGCATCGTGAAGATCAGACTGCGAAGCACTTTCTTCCATTATAGCCGCCTGTATTTTTTTATTTTGAAGCTTGGTCAACCCGATAACTTCACCAATGGTAAATTTCTTCTTTATGGTGTCCCTTGACGACTGGCAAAAACCGGTTTGCTTCCATAGTAAAAGAACTAAAAGAACAATATAGCGGTGCCTAACAATTCTGATACGGGATGACATTGTTCAATTAACCTGGTGTTTAAATAATTATGAAATAGGGTTTATGGCGTCGTATCTATTGCACTTACGCATCAATTAGGAAAGTAATACCGACAACCATACTCGGCTAGTATTCTAAAAGAATGCCAATATTTAATTTATTGAATAACTGGTGTTTATGTATTTCGGTAATAATAAAAAGTAACGACATATCGATATTTTTTATCTAATAAACTGAACCGGAAATGCTAATGGCCATGTAGATTTTATCACAAATCTTCTGCCTGATTCCTGAAAAGCGAGGGGGAAATGTTCGTATACCTTTTAAAATATTTACTAAAATGAGATGCGTCAGCAAAATGCAACTTGCCTGCAATTTCCTTGATGGAATAATCTGAACATTTTAGTAAGCATTTAGCTACAGCTATGTTTTGTTCGGCTATCCATAAGCCGACAGGCCTCCCCGTGTTGGTTTTAATAATGTTATTCAAATAGTTAGGGTGCAACTTTTGATCCTCCGCATATTCATGTATGCGAAAAATGCACTTTGTCGTCCCTCTTTTTACATCCACGTAATGTTTATCAAGTGCGCATTTAAACCTGTTAGCGATCTGTGACGCGCGATTTGTTTTCCTTGGGGCCACCTTTCCATTTTATCACGAGAATGAAAATTTAATGCCATTTTACAACTTCTTTTATTTCAGTTAGTTAGCGGATTTTCGTGCACTTTGAAATATCGATATATCGTTATTAATGCTTCAAGTATCATAAAATGAGTCCTTTAACTTATTGTGCTATTTCTTTTCTAAAGAACGTGATTCGAATACGCGTAAGGAAAATTTGATCAGTAATTTAAGCCATCGTTTAACTTTCGCTATCACATAACAACTGTTATCGGGTTATACATGCGGCTTCTTGAGGACCTAATGCGGTATTTAAGTCAAGAATATTTTTAGTCGAAAGGGGTGAAAAGCGCTGCTAATTTGGCGCCCGTAATTGACGTGGGAGGCGCCATCCTGCCACATGCCACTTAATCCATAACAGGCAGTCCAGCATTTCGGGTCGCCGGCTTTTAAAAGCACTATTATCCTGCGATCATCATTACTTTTCTTAGAAACAGGCATATTTCCAGAAATGGATTGGGATAATTGCTATTGAATGATAGTCTCGTAAAATTTATTGGGAGGAAACTATCCGGCTAATGCCATCGCACTGGCATATTGCTTTCGGAATGCTGACGGGTTCACGCCGCGATACTTTTTAAAAAGCCTGTTTAAATGGCTCTCATCCGTAAACCCAAGCTCATTCACAATTTCATTGATCCGCATGTCGCTATGCTGTAGCCGGGTTTCTACCAGTTTTAGTTTGTAATTGATAATGTATTGCTGTAAGCTTTCGCCGGTATGCTTTTTAAAGTATCTGCCCAGGTACCCTTCGGCTATACCAAAATGATCACTGATCAATTCCAGCTTTAACTGGTCGGCATTGTAAATATTTTCTTGTATATAATTAAGAATTTTCATGATGGTGTTACCCGTACTGTCACAAACCATCGTGGGCAGCATCATCGCGATGTTTCTGGCTACAACTGTGATAAGGGTATTGACAACCTGTGCAACCACTTCAAAATGATAAAGCTGTTTTCCTGTCAGCTCGCCCAGTGCCGATTCGATCATTGCCTTAACAAAGACCTTATCCGGTGGATTACAAAGAATGCAACCCGGTTGGTGGCTGGCGTTATGCAGGATGTATTCCATTTTCTTTATCCATTCCGAATCCCGCTCTCCCGGCTGATGCTGAGATTTAACATAAATATCGTTAAACCTGATGAAAACGAATTGGGTAGTATTTTCTATCTCGAATGAATGACAATCCTCGGGTGTAATCAGGAACATATGTCCGGCATGGTAATCAAAGTAATTATCGTTGATGCATTGCTTTCCTGTTCCGTCAAGAATATATACCAGCTCAAAAAAATTATGCTTATGAGCAGACTTCGGGCATACGTCCAGCGTTTTGTAGACGATCTCAAATGGTTGATATAAACTTTCCCGGTGCATAATCAAATTTAGTGAATTTTTAAGTTAATTTATTTATAGTAATTTATCTCTCTTTTATCAAAATGGCCGCTTGGATTTTGATCCCATCTTCAACACGACCTCAACTATAGAAAAATGCCATAAGACCATTCGCTGTCTTACTGGTGACCTGGAGAAGGGCCGGTAAGAAAACAGTTTTTGCCTCCGCCGTTAACGGTTCTTTATTTTATTCTTTTAAAAATATCTGCAAAGTCAAGTGTGTCCAAAAATGCAGTTACTTTAACGATTTTCCCTTCTTTCATCGTCATGAACCAAGCGTAGCTTACGTTATAGGATTGGCCGTCTTTTGCTGTTGCATTACCGTCCCAAATGACAATGACTACTTCTCCGTCTGCATAGGATTCCCGGACATGCGGTACGATCTTTTGTGAAAGCCGCTCATTGAGTGGGTCGATCACCTCATCCAGGAGTGCTTTTTTGGATTTATAAATTTTAGACAATGGCGAGCTTCCGGAAATCGTCCATTCCACGTCTTCTGATAGAAGGTCAAAGAAGCTTCCCGTCCCATCTGTCCAGCTTTGAAAACCGGCCAGGATAATTTGTTGATTTTGATTCATGGTTCAATATTCAATTCGTTAATACGTATGTAAATAGCGTTATATGGTTAAAACTTAATCGAAGATTTTATTGCAAGGTGTTGATATCTAATTAATTGAATAATGGCATAATTCTTTCTTTTATTGAGTTACCCGGCTCTTTGAGATGCCGGTAAACGTATTCAACAAACTCAATTTAAAACTCAACATTATGCCTTTTGTAAATGTAAAATTGGTTGAAGGGGTGTTTTCTGCGGAAGAAAAACACGCACTGGCAGCAGCTTTAACTGATGTAATGGTAAAATTTGAAGGTTCAGAAGCCTTCCGGGAAACCGTTTGGGTGCTGATTGAAGAACTCCATCCCGATGGATGGCACATTGGCGGAAGAGCTTGGGAAGGCCCGCCTGCATTGGAAACGACTTTGAGAAAACAAAAAGAGATTCTCGAAGGAATTGGCGATGCGCACCCGAAAACACGGCCTGAATGGGCAGCGGTAGCGCCTGTTAAAGGCTGATTATTACAAACAGGCGGCTGGATATGTCGCCTGTTTGTTGCACTTTGTATCTTTTTCTTTTTTATGATAGGATCAGTTACTGATGCCATATTCTTTAAATTATTGTTAATCACCACAGGCGGTTTAAAATGCTATAATTCTTTATAAATTGGCTTTGTATCCTTTCTGTTGAGCATCCAATTGGCCGCTTCCTCAATGGCTCGTGCTCGTTCCGGTACCGGGTATAAGATCCAATTATGAATCGCCCCTTTATAAATGAGTGTATCCACGTTAGTCTTTGCTGCAGCTTCCAGTTTTTCTTTTAATAGTATACAATCAGGATAAAATAATTCGTTGGTGCCAAACATTATTAAAATGTCTCCAAGGTGATCCATCGGGCCAAATAAAGGCGAAACTCTGGAGTTGCGCAGATCCAGCACGTCAGCATATTTCCTTGCTGCACTTTGCAAAGCCCTTTTCGACAAAACAGGGTCCTTTCTTTCAAATAGATCAATGTCGGGATTTGACATAGACAAATCTATCCATGGTGATAGTAAAACCGTCCCTACCGGTAATGGCAGGTCATCGGATAACCGTAAATATTGTAAAAAGGCCAGTGCCAGTCCTCCGCCGGCATCATCTCCGAAAAACAGGAATACATCCTTACTGAAATTATCCTGCAAATAACGGTAAGCACTGATCAGGTACTGGAAAGTTCTACGCTGATCATTTTCCGGGCCAAGGGGATACTGCATCAGGGTAACTTTCATCCCAAAGTCCTTGCAAAGCGCTTCCGCTAACCTGCGGTGCGCTGGAATTGCCTCCATGACATAACTGCCTCCATGAAAAAACAATACGTGTTTGCCTTTAGGCAACTCCGGAGTTAAAGTGGTCAGTGGGAATCCATTAATGAGGGTTTGTTGTACACCAATCCCGCTGGAAAAACGGCTACTGTCAAATACTTTCATGTTACGCTTTGGTTTAAGAATATTCGCCGACAACACTTTTTTTCCGCTAATCACCTTTAATATAAATCGGACTAATTCCAATTGAAAACTCATAACATGCTTTTATTATCACTAACCGCTTTCGTCATTACTATTAAACAAAAAGGGCTGGTTAGTATTCATCACTCTAAATTTTTTGTAGAAAAACTCTATATAATTTCACCTTTAAGGCCCTGTTTCAACATGAAATAGTGGCCTATTTTACATGCCCCCCTAAATATTTTGCAGGAGAGCGCTTGTCCTGCTGATTTGCTAAATAAACAGGACAAGCCTATACACTAACAGCCATATCTTTTTCGGATACGAAGGTGAATACTCCGGAAGCGGTCCGTTCTCTGGAAAACTCCTTAATATCTTCTGATACCACATCTACCTTAACTTTTAAATCCGTAAGGCTTACTTCAATTACTTTCCCTGTTAATTCCACAATGGAATTGGGACAAAACGCCTTAATATATTTAACCTGGTCACCGCCATCGCAGACCATTTTTTTCCTTGCAAACCTTGTAGCGGTAATCAAGGCCACTTCGTTCATCATTTCCACGGCGGGAGCGACAAATTGATTGTCGCACCCTTTTTGCTGAGCATCAGCGTAAACTAATTTAAAGGAATGGGTTTCAGATCCTGCGATCCTTTCCTCCATAACATTCTTCATCCTTGACTTCAATTAAAAGATACGACGATCTTACCCCAAATTTTTCCGGTTGACATTTTTTCGTGGATTGCTATAATATCTTCCATCTTGAACCTATGGGCAATATTCGGCCTGATCACATTTTTTTTCAGAAGTTCTGCCAATGCCTTCATGTCTGTTCCGCTGGAATGAACAAACAAAAATTGCGCATTAATATGCCTTTGAGTGGCCACTGTTTTCCAACTGTCGCCCACGCCGCTTGGAATCGTAATCACACGGCCGTTTGGACTTAATATGTTGAATGCTTTAAGCGTGCTCTGACCACCCAGTGTGTCCAGTACAAAATCTATATTCGAAGTCGCCTGTTCAAAATCGGTAGTTTTAAAATCGATCAGTTCATCTAACCCATGATTTTTTAAAAACTCAGCATCTGCCGCCGTTGCCGTGCCAATCACGTAAGCTCCAAGATGCTTGGCTATCTGTAAGGCGAAAAACCCTACTCCGCCCGCAGCCCCCTGGATCAGTACCCGTTCTCCGGGTTTTAAATTTGCCTCCATTAAGGCTTGATAAGCCATTAGCGCGGATAAAGTAGTCGCGGCTGCGGTTTCATCATCAATATTTTCGGGTTTCAGCGCCAGTTGCGTGGGATCAGCTGCYACATATTCCGCATAAGTTTTCCCATGACCGGGAAAATTCAATAGACCGAACACGTGATCACCTGTTTTAAAGCTGGTTACATTTTTTCCAATACCGGTAATTACACCGGAGACATCCCATCCCAGGATTATTGGATTAGCTGCCTTTATATTATTAAATTGGCCTTTGCCACTCAGTGTTTTGTTATCAACAGGGTTAATGTCAATTGCATTGACCTTTATCAAAACTTCATTGTCATTAATCTCAGGAATTGGTAGATCTGCAAATTCTAACCCTCCGATTTCATCATTGTTATGTGTTAAAATAATTGCTTTCATTTTAATAAGTTTATTCAAAGTTCGCTTTTCGGACACCGGATATGCTGTACATTTCGGTGCTATTTAAGTAAAAATCCGACCTGTAAAACCTACGATGAAACTTTACAGGTCGGATTAATCCGGCTAATATGTTGCTTTAAAACTATTTGTTACATAAAGGCGGACAGTGTTAACATTAAACTTTCAAGTAAGATATAAGTGAAGCTTTACCAAGCGTAAGTGGCCCCATGGTAAAACCGGCAGTTGCGGGATTGGTATTACCGTCAAGGGACAAAACTTCTGATAACGCATGCACGGTGATCAGATAAGGATGAAATCCACTTCCAGGAATAGGAACAGGGCCGCCATATCCCGGTTTTCCAAAGTCGGTAAGACCAGATATCGCACCTTTGGGAAGTAGCTCAGGGTTAGTACCGGCACCCGATGCAAGTTCATTGACATCCGCCGGAATATTAAAAACAACCCAGTGCCACCAGCCACTGCCGGTAGGGGCGGCAGCGTCGTAAATAGTTACGGCAAAACTTTTAGTGCCTTCAGGGGCATTTTGCCATGATAGTTGCGGAGATATATTTTGTCCTCCGGCACCCCAGCCATCAAAAAAATGAGGTAGGGTAAATTGTCCGCCCAGGTCTTTGCTGGTCAATGTAAATGTTTTCATCTCTTTAGTTTAATTTAAAAATCGTTGTTATTTAAGGTGTGCGCGAAGCATCCATGCAAGTTTTTCATGTGTTTCCATCAACCCGGTAACATAATCACTGGTACCCAGGTCATGATACTTATCCTGGAATAGTGTGATATATTCCCGCAAAAGGATAATAATACTCTCATGATCCTCCAGCAATTCAGCGAGAAATCCCGCGCCCGTATTGGAATGAGACAATTTCTCCGTCAGGTGGGTCAGGTCAAGAAATGACTTTAACGTTGCCGGGGCGTAATGTCCAAGACTGCGAATACGCTCGGCCACGCTATCCATGATCTCGTCCAGGTCATTGTATTGTGATTCGAAAAAAAGATGCATCGTATGAAAATCAGGCCCTTCGACATTCCAATGTGCATTCCGGGTTTTGGTATACAAAACATATTCGTCTGCCAGCAGGCCGGACATACATGTAGCCACAGCAGCAAGGTCATCCGGTTTTATTCCAATGTTTGGTTTCATTTTCGTGTTTATTATTACTGGTTAAAAACTAATTTTCACAGATTTAGGTTGTGAAATCCCTTAGAATAAAAATTTCTTTAATTCTGCGGCCGCGTGAACAAACAATGACTTAACCTGCGCCAGATCAGACAGCGGGTTCAGTAATCCAAAATCATGGATCATGCCGTTATAGCGAATGGTCGTTACAGGAACACCAGCTTCGTCAAGCTTCCTGCCATACGCTTCACCCTCATCACGTAATATATCTGCATCTGCGACCTGGATCAGTGCCGGTGGCAGGCCTTGAAGTTGTTCAAGGGTAGCACGTAATGGAGAAAGATAAATGCTGGAGCGCGCCGCCTCATCTGTGGTATAGTTATCAAACATCCACTTCATTAACGGCTCGGTCAAAAACCTCTTTTCACCATACCTTGCATAAGAATAGGTGTCAAATGCGACATTCGTAACCGGCCACATCATAATTTGTAAACTGATATGCGGGCCACCGGCCTCTTTAGCCTTGATAGCGGTTACTGCCGTCATATTACCCCCGACGCTGTTACCAACTACGGCCAGCTTTTTGCCGTCCACTCCGATCTCATGGCCATTTTCAGCAACCCATTTGGTGGCTGCGAAAATCTCATTGATAGCCTGCGGGAATTGCGCTTCGGGGGATGGGGTATAGTTAACGAATACCCCTGCAGCCCCGGACAATACCACCAGGTCACGAACCATACGCTTATGGGTCGGGTAATCGCCCAGCACCCAACCACCGCCATGCAGGAATATAAATACAGGTAATATACCCGTTGCGCCTTCAGGTTTTACAATGTTTAGTTTAACCTCAAAACCATCCTGGCTGATCGTTTTTTCGGATTCGATAATTCCTGAATAATCAACTTTTACCGAGTTTTGAGCTCCGACCAATACCAGCCGTGCTTCCGCAGGCGACAGGCTTTCTACCGCTGGTCCACCGCTGTTTAATACGGCCAGAAATGCTTTAGTTCCTTTAGAAATTGAATCGTCATCCGCTACGGCGGGAATGACTACTTTTTGCTGAGTTGTTTCCAATTTGTTGAATGTGTTAAATGATAGATGAGGGTCTTTTAAGTTCTTAATGGGGTCGCTTTAATATCAATTTTATAAATCACAAGCGGCGGTTCAAGTTTTGACTGCCCGCCCTGGAAAGGTGCCAGTCTATTTAACTGTCCTACAGGTATCCAAAGAAATCCATCTTTGTCAATCCAAAGCGCATCGCCCCAAAGCAGCTTGCTATCCTGTATAATCGTTTCTATGATGCCATGAGCATCAAGGCGGATGATCGCAGAGTGATTGACATCAGATATATAAATATTGCCGTCTGCATCCATAGCAGTCCCGCCAGTAGTTGGCGTGTCAAACCATTTTATCACGTACGGTTCAATTCCCTTGCTGTTATTTTCGGGATGATGCAGGTAAGCGGTTTCGATACGGTATAAAGGTCCGGAAGCGGGTTGGAAATAGAGGTAGGTACCGTCAGGCGAGACCTCCAATTGATCCGCATGAATGCGCAATTGCTTGCCATCCGTGGTGCGCATCACCTTTTTTTCAGCTACTAACGGTAGCTTATCCGTGGTAAAAGCGCTGCCCTCCAATACACGGTAACCTTGTCCCGATTGTTTATCCATAACAACCAGTGCGGGATCTCCCGCATCCGTCAGGTAAATGAAGTTGCCGAACATACGCAGGTCATCTATAAAACTATGCTTGTTCATTACCGGCCCTAAAGGAATTGTTCTGGCCACTGTATTAGTTTGCAAATCAATGGCCACCAGCTTGGCTGCCCCATCAATAGCATCTTCGCCCATGCTGGGCGTGCCGGTGTCTACTATCCATAGATAACCATCTGGTCCTATCCGCAGGGAATTTGTCCTTACAAAAACACTGTCGGACGATTTACCCGGCATCCAGCTGTTCCATTGCTGATCAGGATAAGGAGTTGCCTTCCCATCCACCAATTCACCAATGCGAATTCCGGTATCACCCTCAATTCTGGGAAAGCAAACGAATATTCTGCCGTCATCACTGGTAGTGACACCGTTCCATACTTCTTTTGATTCGGCGACATGGATGAGTTTAATTGCAATTTCTTCAGACATATTCAGGACTATTTGAGTTTAGTTTATAAATTGGTGGTACACCGGCACGACCTTATTTTATTTTGATTCTGAATACCCGATATGGATATCTTGTGATGTTTTGGTTGACGTTGAACCATGGCATCTGCTGGATTTGGGAACAGGATACGTAGAGGTAGCCATCTTTGCTGATACTGTAACTGTCAGGCCAACTCAGTTTTTCTTTATCTTCGACAAGCGTGGTCATTTTTTTATCCGGAGTGATCTTTACGATACGACCGTTTTCCAGGTCACCCATATACAGGTTACCGTCAGCATCCATCTCCATTCCGTCGGTACATACATACTTTCCGTAATCCTCTACCTTGGCTTCGATTTGTTTCTCTGTGCTGCTGAAATCGCGTAATACATCAGTACTCACCCGATAAAGCCTGTTATCGGTTAACGGTTTGTAGTATAGCCAGGCCTTATCAGGGCTCAATGCAATTCCATCCGAGTTGATTTTAACTGCGCCCTGGGCATTTTTCATTTCCTTGCCATTCATGGTAAAATGGTAAGAAGGATCAGATAAAGTGGACGGATGCCCATGCAGTACAAACCTGGAAGCACCGGTTTTTAAGTTTACTACTACAATACCACCATTGCTTGAACTGCTCATATAGCCAAAACCGTTTTTATGGTCAATGCGGATATCATTGATGTAGGTTTTGGGCCCAGCTACCTCAACCGGAAAGGTATAAATCCGTTTGATTTTATTGGTTTTAAGGTCTACCTGTATAAGTTTATTACTTTGCTGATAAACATCGGCCAGCCCTATACCCGCAGGGTCAACGATCCAAAGATTGTTTTCTTCATCAGCTACAACTGCCTGGACGCAGACGAATTTATCTTTCCCATTATCACCCTTTTTGAAGCTGTTCCAGGCAGTGTCAGGGTATAAAATTGGTTTTTTGTCTTTTCCTACTTCTACAACAGAATAGCTGTGTTTATCAAGCCAATAAGGATAGTTAATAAATAAACGGCCCTCGGGAGAAATCGCAACCCCTGTTAATTGATAGGTGCTGTCTGCATACACTTCTTCCAGTGCACTGCTGGTGCTGTCTGTAGTTTTCATAGTTGAATCTTTTGTTTGTTGATCTGATTTTTGTCCGCTGCCTGAGCAGGATGCCAGCATAATTCCAACTGAGAGAATCAAGGCAGGCGCAAATAACTTTTTCATGATTTTAATTTTTAAATTATTTCCGGAAGATGTTTATAATTCGAACGTACCATTTCTAAAATATCGTCCATTCGGCCGCCTAGCATCATTTTCGTCATGGAGAGGGTATAGCCTTTGACCTGTTCCCATTCAATTTTTGGCGGCATAGCCAGCGAATTTGGATTCGTTAATATATTCAGCAATACCGGACCATTATGGCCCAATGCATCTAATACAGCGTTATGTACTTCGTCAGGTTCATGAACAGTTACCCCTTTGAAACCCATAGCGTCCGCAATTTTGGCAAATTCAGGGTTAACCATGTCCGTTTCATTATCTGGCAGACCCTGTACCTGCATTTCAAGTTTCACCATACCCAGCGCACGGTTATTAAAGACAATCACCTTGATAGGTAAATTGTATTGCTGGATTGTTGCAAGATCCCCCAGTAACATGGACAGTCCTCCGTCGCCGCAAAAGGCGATAACTTCGCGTCCCGGATTAGCCAGCGCTGCGCCAATAGCCATAGGCATTGCGTTCGCCATGGAACCGTGATTGAAAGAGCCCAAAAAGCGTCTTTTACCGGTTGCATGCACATAACGGGCGGCCCAAACACAGCACATACCGGTATCCATGGTAAATATGGCATCATCAGCTGCAAGCCTGTTGAAGACATCGGCTACAAATTCAGGTTGGATTTTATCGGTTGTCCCGTTATCATTAACATAGGTTTGCAAATGCTTTTGTACATGACCGTAAAGCTCCAACTGCCCCTTTAAAAACCCTGGTTCAAGCTTTTGTGTTAAATAGGGAATAAGTGCAGTAACAGTATCTTTAATGTTGCCGCATAAACCAATCTCCAGTTTTGCCCGGCGTCCCAATTTTTCCGGGCTGTCGTCTACCTGGATGATTTTATTTCCGGTTGGCATAAATGGCGTATAAGGGAAATCGGTGCCCAATAAAAGAACAACATCTGCCTCATGCATGCTGTGATAGGCGGAAGGCAGACCGAGCAAACCCGTCATACCTACTTCATTTGGATTATCATATTGCATACCCATTTTTCCCCTGAAAGTATAACCGACCGGGGCCATTAATATTCTGGATAGTTCAACGACTTCATCATGCGCTTCGCGGGCACCGTAGCCGCAAAAAATTGCAACCTTGGGGTGTTTATTGAGAAGGGCGGCAGTTCTTTCCAGTTCACTGTCAACAGGTCGCAGTAGTGTGGGTGTGGGATAATTATGCATGGAACTGATACTTTCCACAGCAGGCAGTGCTGAGATATCTCCGGGCAGGCCGATCACCGCCACTCCACGGTAATGAATGGCGTGCTGAATCGCAGCCTGTAACATTCGCGGTGCTTGGGCTGGTGTTTGGATTACCTGGTTGTAGCAGCTGCAATCGTCAAATAGTTTGATGGTGTTAGTTCCCTGGAAATAATCTGTTCCGAAATCTCCTGAAGGAATAGTAGCCGCGATTGCCAACACTGGCACCCTTGTTCGATGGGCGTCATATAAGCCATTAATGAGATGAACATGACCCGGTCCGGAACTGCCTGCGCATACGGCAAGCCCGCCAAGTTCTGCCTCAGCCGCTGCTGCATAAGCCCCGGCTTCCTCATGTCTCACATGTATCCATTTGATGCCACCGTTACGCCTGACCGCGTCATTAAGTTCATTAAGGCTGTCACCGGTTACAGCGTAAATCCTTTTTACGCCATTTTCAATCAGGGTTTCTACGATTTGATCTGCAATGTTCTTACTCATGTTTAATTAATTGATGGGGTTTTAAAATCTGTTAATGTCCGAGGTAATTATCTGTGCCATCCAGCCAATCTTTCCGGCCCGGTGAAAAGAAATCGATATCGTAGGTACCATCCTCTAAGGCTTCGAACATGTGTGGCACATTCGACGGAATAATAATCGCCTGGCCGGCTTTTACAATATATTCGACGCCGTCTACTGTTACTTTGCAGCTCCCCCTGGTAATAATGGAAAACTGCTCATTGACATGATGATGCAATGGGACGATAGCACCTTTTTTATATATAAAAATACCTATATTTCCTTGTTCACCGAACAACATTTGCCGGGTTAATTTTTCATTGATCGCCTTAACAGGAAGTTCCTGAAGGGTCACATGTTGTACTTCTGCTGACATGACCTTTATTTTACAGTTAGTTTAACATCAATATTTCCCCGGGTCGCTTTTGAATACGGGCAAATTTGATGGGCTTTGTCCACCAGTTCAATTGCCAGTTCCCTGCTGACACCAGGAACTTCTACTATGAGTTCCACTGCGAGGTTGAGACCACCGTGGTCATCTGCTTCCAGTCTAATGACCGCTTCGGTGGTCGGCAAATCCGTAACTACTTTTTCGATGCGCATAATATGCATGACCGCATTGTCAAAGCAGGCTGCGTAACCGGCCGCAAAAAAAGTCTCCGGGGTCAGGTGCTTATCATCTTCACCACCTAAAGATTTTGGTAAACGGACATCCGCATTTATCAAATCAAAATCAGAACGTACATGACCGTTTCTACCCCCAACCGAGGTCGCTTTTATAGAGTAAATAGTTTTCATCTTTATTGTGCCGGTTTAGTAAAGTAGGTGTCCGTACCATTGATCCAGTCCTGGCGCTTAGGCGCAAAAAAGTCCATGTCGATGGTGCCGTCTTCAAGCGACTCAAACATATGCGGCACATTGGAGGGGATATAAATTCCTTCACCCGCTTTGACGATATAAACCTTACCCAGAATAGTTACTTTAACACTGCCTTTTAGGATCATGGTATATTGTTCATTGACATGATGATGTAAGGGTACAATAGCCCCTTTTGCGAAGGTGAAATACCCGATTGTAGCATTTTTACCGGAAAAAAGGCCACGCGTAATTTTATCAGTTAGCTGTTTTGAAGGCAGTTTGGCCAGTTCAAAATGAGTTACTGTCGTTTGTGAAAAGGCGGCCATTGTCATACAGATAAAAGCCGCGGTAAGGGATGATTTAATATTTTTCATTGCTTTATTTTTAAGGGTTAGAATGGGGTTTAAATGTTCAGAGCGTGAGTACAACCTTACCTACGGTGCGGTGGCTTTCCAACTGCTGGTGCGCTGCTGCCATTTCCTCAAATGCGAAAGTTTTAGCGATATGCGGCTTCAATTTATCGTTCGCCAAGAGCTTTGCGAGTTGAGCCATATCGTCACCATTGGAATGAACCAGGATATTTGCGGCAGTAACCCCTGCTTCCTCTGCCTTTTTTTGATTTGCTTCGCTGATGCTGCCGGGGATCGAAATCAGAATACCATTCTTCTTCAATACAGGAATAGATCTGCGGACATAATCATGACCTGCCGTATCCAGGATAAAATCAATGTCATGGTAATGATCTTCGAAATTTCCGGATTTATAATCGAAATGTTCATCAGCACCAAGGCCCAGGACGAATTCTTCATTTTCAAGAGAAGAGGTTCCTATAACATAGGCCCCCTCGGCTTTGGCGATCTGTACGGCAAAATGACCTACGCCGCCGGAAGCTGCATGGATCAATACTTTGTCACCAGGCTTGATCTGGCCATGTTTGTGAAATGCCTGCCATGCGGTAAGCGCGGCAAGTGTGGTAGCTGCTGCCTTTTCAAACGATACATTTGCCGGCTTTAAAGTGATATGCTTAGCAGGAGCGGCAATATATGCTGCATAAGCCTTACCCTGCCCTAAAAAGCGAACCATTCCAAATACCTCATCTCCTTTTTTGAATAAAGGCGAATTCGTTTCTTCAATAACACCGGCAACATCCCATCCTAATATGATGGGATCAGTATTTTTAAATTTGAACGCAGCACCGCTTCCGGCACGAGTTTGCACATCAACTGGATTGATCGTTATGGCGACAGTACGAATTAATACTTCGCCGTCTTCAATCGTAGGAATTGGTAGATCTGTCAGCTGCAGCTGGTCAACGCCGCCGTATTCTTTAAGTATTATAGCCTTCATCATTTCTGGGTTTTAAATTTGGTTGGTATAAAATTGATATTAAAAATCTCCTGGAATTTGTACTTTCAGGACATAAATCTGTACGGATTAATCATTACTCATCTTGTAGCTTTAGCTTAGACATCTAAGCTGTTGAAAATTTATGCCGTTAAAAAAGGGTCAGCCTTGCTTGGCATAACCCTTTTTAAATTCTTATTTTTAATTTTTAACTGCTTTTTGTGCAGAGGCCATGATATAATCTGCTACTTCTTTTGAGTGAGAAAGGAAGGCGACATGACATGAATTAATTTCTATAAAAGGGGTATGCGCGCGGTTATACATATTGCGCTGTATGACCGGGTTGATACTTTTATCATTGGCAGTCACAATCGCAAAGGATGGTTTGGTTTTCCAGGCTGCTATGGTCACTTTATCTCCAAAAGCAGCACCTTTTATAGGTTGTTGATCGTCTGCCATAAACGCTGCATCTGCGGCACTTAGCTCAGCGCAAAACCCTGCGTGGAATTTTGCCTTGTCATAGTAAACATATCCTTTGTCATCCGGAGCAAGCAGGCCGCTTTCCGGTGCGGCTGGGGCAGAAGAAACCCATTGAAAACTATTTTCTCCTTCCGCAGGTTCGAAAGCGGCGATATAAACCAATGCGGCCACTTTTTCATGCATACCGGCTTGAGTTATTACGGTACCGCTCCAGGAGTGACCAACCAGAATGGCCGGACCATCAAGTTTGTCAAGCGCCAGGTTTAATGCTGTTACATCCTCAGCCAAAGAAGTTAGTGGTAACTGCGGCATAACTACGTGATAACCTTTTGCAGTTAATATCCTGTAAACCTTTTCCCACCCTGCGCGGTCTGCAAACGCGCCATGAACCAGCACTACATTTTTGATTGCAGATTTTGGCTGGCTGTAAGCAGGGTTGATCTGGAACCACGATAAAAATAGGAGGATTCCGCAAGTGTAAATTAAACGGGAAATCAGATGATTTTTCATAAGGTATTGTTGATTTTATTTGGTGAATTTTTGTTTGATGTAGATTAGACGTTAACGACGATTTTTCCGACAGTACGGCCGCTTTCCTGTTGCTTGTGTGCGATGGCCATATCCTTAAAATCGTATACTTTGAACAGATGGGATTTTATAGTACCCTTTGATAATAAGTCGGCTAACTGTTTCATGTCTGCTCCGTTCGATTGAACCAATTCGAAACTGCAGGTTACATTAAGATCCTTTGCCTTTTGCTGGTTTTCCGGCGAAATCCCGGTCGGTATGCTGATTAGTCTGCCTCCGGGTTTAACCACTTCCAATGAACGTGAGATCATCTCCCCGCCGCCGACCGTATCAAAAACAAAATCAATATTATTTACCACCTCTTCAAAAGGTTTTGCTTTGTAATCGATATGTTCGTCGGCACCAAGCGACAATACAAAATCCCGATTTGCCGACGAAGACGTGGCGATAACATAAGCACCCAGATATTTCGCAATTTGAACACCATAATGACCTACGCCTCCGGAGCCGGCGTGGACAAGTACACGTTGACCGGGCTGAACGTTCGCATGGTGAACAAATGATTGCCAAGCTGTCAAAGCGGCTAAGGTGGCCGCAGCCGCTTCTTCATGACTGATGTTTGCAGGCTTTATAGCCAATTGGTTTGCCGGGGCACTTATTAGCTCTGCATATGCCTTGCCGTGACCGGGAAAATTTATCATCCCAAATACCTCATCACCAGTTTTAAAATCAGGGGAATCAGATGTAACTACTGTTCCTGATATGTCCCAGCCGAGAATGATGGGCATCTGGTTTTTTAACCGGCCGGCTACACCAGAACCAGCCCTTGTTTTCACATCAACCGGGTTAATGCTAATGGAGTGGACCCTTACCAGCACTTCATTTTCAGCGACGTCTGGTATGGAAAGGTTTGTCATTTTCAGCACCGATGACGGGCCGAACTCTTCAATAATTATTGCTTTCATTTGTTAAGTTTTAATATTACGAAAGTCCATGTTTGGCAATTCGAAATTTTGTACAATCAGGATAAAAACCGGTAAAATAGATCCTGTTTGCGAACCCTGTTCCAGGGTTAGTTTTGTTTGCTCATCACCCAATCAGCATATGGCTGGTAAATTATTACACCGGCAGCAGTCAGTCTGATCAATCCTGTTATTAAATAGATATACATTTCCATCTTGATCGATATAGAGTACTGCGCCTGTGTCATCTTTACTGATAATATTGCCGCAACTAGCAGATGCAGCTTAAAATTCTATTTATAGGCCATGCCGGTAGATTTGATCAATGTATCCAGATCCTGCCCGTAACCTACCAAAAGACCAGAAACGCCATTCGTACTTTCCAGTGCCAAAACTGATGCTCCCGGCTTATGGTAATACACTTTTTCAACCATTACTTTAATTTTCAGATCACTGGCTGCAATAACATTTCCTGTCTGTTTACATATCATTTTTCCTTCGCTGCTGACGTAAAAATCATTTTTGTAACCGGCAGTCCTCAGATTAATGATCACATTTTCCAAGCCCTTATAACCCCACCAATATGCTTTAACCAGTCCTTTTAATCTCATGGCAGCGTTTTATGATTCAATGATGATATGTCGCATTTAAGATAAATTCATGCCAATGCACTAATTCCTTGATAATGAGATTTATGAATCGAAATTGGGCGGGAAAACCATATCGCTATGTCGTTATTTTTAGGCGTGTTAACGAAAAAGTAACCGATTCTTGGCATAAAAAAAGCCGGAAACATTACTGCTTCCGGCTTTTACCAAAGTAT